>JBDTVB010000166.1:0-5164 GCA_040007415.1 Anaerolineaceae bacterium | reverse complement strand
CCACAACCGAGCCAGCCAGGAAGGCCGAAAGGCTGTTGTGACCGAAGTTAAAGACGAGTTTCTTGGGCTGACGGTCGCTCATGAAGTACGTGACCAGCGCGACGCTGGCCGCGGCAAGTACACCCCCAGCAGGGCCAAACAGGAGCGCCGAAAGGAGCGTGCCGACGAAACTGATGGAGACCTGGCCGTCCGAATACAGCTTCACTGGAAGCCGTTCGCTCAGCGCACTGAGCAGCACTACGCAGGCGAGTCCGAACATGTCGCGCGGCGGGCTGATGAAGAATGCGAGTGTGAACCCGCTCGCCCCAAGGGCGAACATCCCCGCGATGAAAGCCTCATCGCGCCGGAGTTGGGGACGTGCAGTGGATGTCACCCTCCAAATATCGGCCGGGGAACCCCGTCGTGATAGCGGTCGGACGCTGAATTTACATTGGGAAGTCTCTTAGAAGGTGCGGAGGCGGCACACCGGCACTCCCTGGTGACAGACCTCACCAGTCTCCCGCCAGTCCCGGTCCAAGGCTTCAGCAGGTTCAGGGAACCCCGTCGACCGTTGTTGGCTGCCGGCGTGAAGTGGCTTCCGGTTCCGACAGGGTTACGGGAAGTGACAGACTGGTGAACGTGAATCCCTCCTTCCGCGAGCAGGGCGAGCGGCCCCGTAGGACGAAACGGCCCTAGGTCACCGGGGCCCTAGCGGGTAGAATTCGAAACGTGACCACTCCACTCGCCGGCATCCGCATCCTCGATTTCACCCGTTACCAGCAAGGGCCTTTCGCCACGGTCATGCTCGCCGATATGGGGGCAGAGGTACTCAAGATCGAAGAGCCCGGCGGCGGCGACTTCGGGCGCCGAATGTGGCGCGAACCAGACGGCTTTTCGGCCTTCTTCGAAGCCCTCGATCGCGGAAAGAAATCCATCTGCATTGATCTCCGGACGGCCGAAGGACAACAGCTTGTGCTGCGCCTTGGCGCCAATTGCGATGTGGTCGTCCAGAACTTCCGGCCCGGGACTATGGAAGCCTGGGGTCTGAGCTACGAAGATTTTCGGGCGCAGAACAACCGGATCATCTATGCCGAGGCAAGCGGATGGGGAACCAGAGGCCCTCTCGCGGAGTTTCCATCGTTCGACCAGATCGCGCAGGCGTACAGCGGGTTCGCGCAACATTCCGGGGGCGGCCCGGGCTTCCGGCCGGAGGTCTCGTACCCCGGCGTTGCCGACCAAACGGGCGGCATGAACCTCGCCTTCGGGATCATGACGGCGCTGTTCGCCCGTGAACGCACCGGAGAGGGGCAGAAGGTCGAGGTCTCTCTGTTAGGCACGCAGATCGCCCTACAAGCGCCAGAACTGCTCCACTACCTCCATTTCGGCGAAGAACGGCCGCGCGAGTTCAGAGCGTCCCCAACGGTCGGACAGTTCCAGTGCGCGGACGGGCGGTGGGTGATGATCGTCGGTATCGACCAGAAGTTCTGGCCGCGGATCACGCGAGTGCTCGACCTGGAGTCATTGACCGATGACCCGCGGTTCGCCAGGGGCTATCCGCGTTGGAAGAATCGGGCGGAACTGGAACGGCTCATGGAGGACGCCTTCCTGAACTACTCGGCCAATGAGGTTCTGGAACGCCTTCGCATCGCCGATGTGCCGGCGTCACTCGTGCAGGACTACGCGGCCCTGGCACTTGAGGAGCAGCCGAAGGCGAACGGCTACATCGTCGAACGCGACGACCCTACCTTCGGCAAGCAACGGGTGATCGGGCTCCACGTGCAGTTGAGTGGCACCCCGGGCGAAGTGAGCTCCCCAGCACCTCAGCTCGGCGCCCACACGCTCGATATCTTGCGCACGCTTGGTCTGAACGATGCCGAACTGGCCGCGCTTGAACAGTCCGGGGTGATCTTCTCGGCGGGTTAGGGCGTGAAGTCACCGCTCGCTGGCCCGCGGGCGCCAGCGAACGCGAAGCCGAGAACGGCCAAAGCCGTTCGCAACTCGTCTCGATCAGTCTGGCTAGAATCAAACGCCAGCTGCCTCTCCGCCGTGGCGTGAAGTATGCGAAGAGCCGCTGGCGTGTCGAAGTCTGAATCCAGCGCGTCCTTGAACGGGCTGAGAACCGGCCCAGCGCCGAGGGGGAGCTGCGGAGGGTCACCGGATGCACCAACGGCGGCCTTCAACCGCCCATATGGCTCCAACAGTGCGTCCATATCGCCATCAACGTAATTTGCGTCCAGGCGGTATTGGTTTGACAACAGATAGAGACGCAAGTGGTCGGGCTCAAACCGTTCCATCAGTTTTCGCGCTAGCACCAGGTTGCCCAACGACTTGCTCATTTTGACGCCGTCTAGCTGGAGCATGCCGTTGTGCATCCACCAGCCGCAGAACGGCTGCTTGCCGCTCGCGCATTCCGCCTGCGCGATTTCGTTCTCGTGGTGCGGAAACACCAGGTCGTGCCCCCCACCATGGATGTCGATCTGGTCGCCCAGGTGAGCCTGGGACATTGCGGTGCACTCAATGCTCCAGCCGGGCCGGCCGGGACCCCAGGGGCTCTCCCAACTCGGGTCGCCCGGGTCTACCTGTTGCCACAGTAGAAAATCGAGCGGGCCGCGCTTCTTCCACTCGCGTTTCGATTCGGGATTCTCGCGCTTTGCAAGTTCAGCTGCAGTCACCCCGTTCAAGCGTCCATAGCGCTCGAACTTCTCTGCCTCGAAGAAGACATCCCCATCGACCACATAGGCGCACCCGGCATCGATAATGCGCTGCGTGGTCTCGATGATCTGAGGGATATGATCCGTCGCCCGCGGATAAACGTTCGGCCGGAGCACATTCAGCATGTCCAGGTCGTTGCGGAAGATGGCGTCGTTCTCGTCCCGGATTTCGGCAATGGGCCGCCCGCCCTGGCGCTTGGAGACCATAATCATGTCGTCGTCGATATCCGTAATGTTCTGAACATAGCGAACGTCGTTTCCTAGCCAGGTGAGGTATCGCCGCAGAGTATCGAACTGCACGTAGGAGAAGGCATGCCCAAGGTGCGTGACGTCGTATGGGGTCACTCCACAGACGTACATCTTGACGGTTCCCGGAACCAACGGGACGAATTCACGCTCCGTTTTGCCGAGGGACGAATACAGGCGCAATGCCACGAGCAACTCCGGAAGGGGGTGTGAAGTAGCGTAGCAGAATGCAACCGGAGGCAGACAAACCACCGACTGATCCGGCCCGCTAGCTCAACACGCCCTCCGCCAACAGCCCGGCCACTTCGTCGTCCGAGAGGCCGAGCAGGTCCGTTGCCACTTCGAACGTATCTGCCCCCAACGAGTGGACGCCTTCGCTCGCAGCCGGTCGCTCGCCGTTGAACAGCGCTGGGAATCGGTCGAAGCCGTAATCGGAGCCGCCGTCCCGGCTCAGTGTCCCGAAGAACTCCCTGGCTTCAAGTTGAGGGTCACCGTGGGTGAGATCCCCTGCATCTTGCACAGCGCCCGCGGAGATCCCCGAAGCCTGCAGCAGAGACGCCACCTCAAACCGATCGCGGCCCTGAGTCCAACCGGCCACTAGCGCATCCAGCGCGTCCTGGTTTGCCAACCTCGCCGCGTGGGTTGCGAACCTGGCATCGCCAAGCACGATCGAGTCTCCGATAGCGCGGCAGAGCCCCTGCCATTGGTCGTCTCCCCGCACGGCAATCGCCACCCACTTGTCATCGCCCGCGCAACTGTAGATCCCGTGCGGCGAATACTGCCCGAACGGGTGGCGATTCCCGACGGGTTCGGGGTTGGTGCCGTTCGCAAAGTAGTCCAGTATCGCCGGTCCCAATAGGCCCAGACCGAGTTCGTACTGGCTAAGATCGACCGACAGCCCCTCGCCCGTTCGGGCGCGGTACTCTAGCGCCTCGAGGCTCGCCAGGGCGCCTGCCAGGCCGCTGAGGTGGTCGGTCAAGGAAAACCCGTAGCCAAGATCGTGCCTTCCCCTTGGGTTCGTGAGATACGTCAGCCCGGACAGCGCGTGAATCGTGGGGGCGAAGGTGACGAAGTCCCTCCAAGGACCGGTCTGTCCCATGCCACCCATGGAGACGACGCTCACGCCCGGGTTCACGTCCACCAGCCCTTCCCGGTCCAGTCCCCAGCGCTTCAGGACACCCGCGCTGAAGTTTTCGATGATCACATCGCAGTTCGCCGCCAACTGCTGTGCGACGGCCCGGCCCTTCTCACTCGCCATGTTGACGCTGACGCTTCGCTTGTTGCGGTTCCAACACACGTAGTAGGGGTGATCCGGCGTATTCGCCCCACCGGCCCGGACGGCCGTTCCGACCTTGATCACATCGGCGCCCAAGTCACCGAGGACTCGGGTCCCGAAGGGTCCAGCAAGCACGTGCGTGAAGTCCAGGATCCTCACGCCGGCCAAAGGGGCCGTTGTTGTCGCCCGGCCGCTCGACGTTGGTACGGCGCCCCTCGGCAGCCAGCCGGCCCGTCCGGCATCCACGCGAGTAGGAGGTCCTGGCGGGGCACCATCTGCAGAGGTGCGAAAAAACCGTCCCGGAAACCGCACCATCCCAAAACCCGCCACCACCTGTTCGCTCAGGTACTCCCGTGCCGCAATCTGCGGGCTCTCCACGGCCTCAGCGATGTTCCAAACAATGCCCATCGGCTGGTGACGGCGCTGACCTTCGAAGAACAGATACTTCGCGTCACGCGTCGCGATCCACTCCCGCAACACTCGCATGATGTTCGGCAGATCGCGAATCATCGCAAGTGCATCGGGATACTTCACCGGGTCCGCCAGCTCCTGGGCGGCTCCCTCTTCGATCAGCCATGGCAACAGCACATCCACGAACCGCAGTGCTGCGGTAATCATAATGCCGTGCCCATCGCGCGAGGGGTAGACCTCGTAGGCGTTAGTCCAGTGAAGGCTCCCCTGCCGGGGCGCGATCGAGGTCGGCCATCCGCCTTCCGGAAAGAACCACTCCATCAATACCTGCTCCGTACAGGTCACCAGCGATTCGTGCGCCGACAGGTCCACGTGCTGCATTTCAGCTGTGTGTTGGCCGGCCCGGCGAGCGGCCAACGCGCAGATGGCCGCGTACAGGCCGACAGTGTGGTAGGTCTGGTTGCCGTAGCCGTTGACTGGGCCATTCAGGGCGTCCCCGGTGACCGATGAGCCGCCTGCAAGCGCGTTCGCCACAAGGTCA
>JBDTVB010000165.1:0-5170 GCA_040007415.1 Anaerolineaceae bacterium | reverse complement strand
CGGCGACCGCAACCGCACTTACCCGTCTCGCAAGCGCCCGGAATGCTCGGTCAGGCGCAAGTCGCACCCGTCCCGTGGCTCGCCCGTCGAGCCCAGGCGCATGACATCCGCCGCACACTCGTGGTGGGCTGACTGCTGACCGATGGGATGTCCTTCGCCATCAACCAGTGTTCGGTTCAGAAAGAAGCAGACCAAATGAGTTTCCTCCGATACTTCCGTCGATGGGTCCGGGGCTCTGTTGCAGTCCTCGACCCCAAAGAATCCGACGTGCGTACGATCGTCCCCGAGGATCGTCCCGTCGAGCAAGTCTCCCCGGCGGCGAAGGACGGAGGAGAGCACCGAGGCCAATGATGCGACGCACAGGAGTGCACCACCCGAAGGCTCCTCGATGAATCGGGGCTTCAGTCACTTCCCCGGCTGTCATCCCTGACGAGCGCGTGGACCAAGACTTCCTTGCGAACAGAAGGAATGAGGAACAAAGATGGGTGACGGTCTCGCCCCTGGTTGGCCCGGTATTGCACCCCGTTGGACGAGCAGTGCCAAGTCGGGTGTCGGCACGTCCGCAAGTTCCGCAAGCCGAGTCTGGTTCACCCTTTCTCATGGCATCGTGAACGAGATCTATTTCCCGCGGGTGGACAGCGCTAACACCCGGGACATGGGTTTCCTCGTGGCGGACGGTGCGACGTATTTTTCAGAAGAGAAGCGTGACTGCGTCGGTGAAGTCGAGCTCCTCGCGCCCGGTGTCCCCGGGTTCCGGCTGCGGAATGCTTCGCGCGACGGCCGATATGCGCTCGAAAAGACGGTCATAACGCACCCCCACCTGGACGTTCTTTTGCAGCGGGTTCGCTTCTCGCCCGCCGCACCTGGCCAGCACCTCTATGCGCTGCTCGCGCCCCATATCGGCAACCGGGGCACAGGGAATGATGGCTGGATTGGCGATTACAAAGGCATGCCCATGCTCTTTGCGCAACGCGATTCAACCACGATCGCGATGGCCTGCTCGGCACCGTTCCGTGCGATGAGCGCAGGCTATGCGGGAACTTCAGACGGCTGGCAAGACATCTCGGTTCATTGCCAGATGACCTGGCAGTACGACCGGGCAACTGACGGCAACATTGCGCTGACGGCGGAGATTGACCTCGAATCGTGCGCGAACGAGTTCGTCTTGGCTATAGGCTTCGGTGAGACACCGTCGGAGGCGGGTCAGGTGGCGCGCCTTGCACTAGAGCAGGGGTTCGACCACTTGGTCGAGCACTTCGTCGGTGAGTGGCAGCGTGCCGGGATCGACGAACACCGAGTTGAGCAAGTCCATCCTCCTGGAGAGCCACTCGTCCCCATCAGTCTCGCGGTCCTCCGCGCCCATGATTCAAAGCGGGTGCCCGGCGGGTTCGTTGCCAGCCTGTCCATCCCATGGGGTAGCGATAAAGGCGACGACGATCTTGGTGGCTACCACCTGGTGTGGCCCCGCGATCTCGTGGAAACTGCCGGTGGACTGCTCGCCGCGGGCGACAGTGCCGCGGCACGGCGGGCCTTCCATTTCCTCGTCGCCACGCAGGATGCCGACGGGCGCTGGCCCCAAAACATGTGGCTGGATGGAACGCCTTACTGGTCAGGCATCCAGATGGACGAAATTGCACTCCCAATCCTCCTCGCCGACCAGCTGAGACGGGAGGACGCGTTGAGCAGCGTCGATCCATGGCCGACCGTTCGCAGGGCGGCGTCGTATATCGTCCGCAACGGCCCGGTCACCCAGCAGGACCGCTGGGAGGAGGATCCCGGTTACTCTCCGTTCACCCTCGCCGTGGAGATTGCAGCGCTCGTCACCGCGGCAGACTTCGCCGACCGGGCTGGCGCGAACGAACAGGCGACCTATCTGCGCGAGACAGCTGATCTATGGAATGCCAGCATTGAACGCTGGACCTACGCGTCGGGGAGTGACCTGGCCCGGTCTCTGGGAATTGACGGCTACTACGTTCGGATTGCCCCGGAGGAGGACGCCGCGGCGCTGCCGATGGCGACGTCCATCGTCTTCTTGAAGAATCGCCCGCTCGAAGTTGCCGGTGAGCCGGCCGGCGCGATCGTCAGTCCCGACGCTCTGGCGCTCGTGCGCTTCGGCCTGCGCCGGTCCGATGACCCGCGTATCGTCTCGACCGTCGCGGCGATAGACGCAACCCTGAAGACAGAAACTGCCAACGGCCCGGTCTGGCATCGCTACAGCGGCGATGGCTACGGTGAACACGAAGACGGCAGTGCGTTCGATGGCACGGGCGTCGGGCGTGGATGGCCCCTTCTCGCGGGCGAGCGCGGCCACTTTGAGCTCGCCGCCGGCAACCGTGCCGCGGCCGAAGCTCTTCTGGAGACGATGGCGCGGCAAACCAATGACGGGGGGCTCATTCCTGAGCAAGTATGGGACGCTCCGGACATCCCGGAACGAGAGCTCTTCAACGGGAAGCCTGCCGGCTCCGCTATGCCACTCGCATGGGCACACGCTGAGTACCTCAAACTCGCCCGATCGCTCAAGGATGGGAGTGTGTTCGACACTCCACCTCAGGCCGTTCAACGTTACGTCGTCGAGCAAGTGGGTTCGAACCTCGCGTCCTGGCGTTTCAACAACAAGTGCCGGACCGCGCCTCAGGACTCGCGGCTTCGCATCGAGACTCTTGCCTCTGCCACTGTTGTTTGGACCTTCGACAACTGGACGACGCAAGCATCGACGGAGTCGCGAGACACGGGTCTCGGCGTCCATGTTGCAGACCTCCCCACGGAGACGCTCGATATGGGACGAGCGGTCGAGTTCACGTTTCGCTGGCACGAGACCGACACATGGGAAGGCATGAACTTCTCGGTGATCGTTGCACCGAGAACCTGAGCCCACCGCTACCCGAACGCGAGTCCCACGACCTGGTCTGTTCAAACGATCGCGGGCATCTTGATCAGGCCCGCAGCAGACATTCGCGGTGGTCGGCACGCGACGAGGCCGGGGATGAAGTGTCGCTCCATGAGAGTGCTCCGAAAGGAATTGGCCAGATCCCGGGCTGCGCAAGCACTATACCCTATTGGGGTATATGCCTCTTGGCAACACCCACCGACGCTTTCGTCGGTCGAACGGATTGAAGAAGCGCCTTCCACCAGCAACCTTCTCAGTCGCCTTGCCGCTGCGCGATCCAGATGCCAACAAGTACCAGATCGACATCGTCCAGGCCGCGAGTAAGGTGCTCACAACGCGAGGCGTCCTCGTTTGCGGCGGATAGGGCCGCGCTGGCACTTCATGCACGACCGGACCCGGGTGCCGTAGCCAGCCAAGGGAACCCTGCGCCGCCGTTTGCCGTAGAACCCTCCGCCCGTGTCCCTGGGAAGGAAGTGCCGCGGTCCAATCTTTAGACGACCGTGGGCTTCCCTGAAGACGCTGACGCACTACCTCGCCACAACGAAGCGCGAGGGGTCATCGGTGAACGCCTTCTTGCAACCGGGCGAACAGAAGTAATAGGTCAGTCCGTTGTATTCAGCCGTTCCTACGGCCTTCGCTTCGTCGACGTCCATACCGCACACGGGATCTTTTGCCATCGTCGTCACCTCCTCAAGGTCATAGCCACTCGAACGTACTCTCACCGTGCACCGGCGTCTGTCGGAATCTGACAGTGCGCGAACGTCTGAGGTTCGAGAAGGGTCGTCCGGACGCGATGGCGGTACCCGATCAGCCCTTGGCGCCCGGCGAGAAAACTCTAGCGTGAGAGGAGAATCAATCTCGCTAGACGGTGTCTACCCATGAGCTTGTTCGCAATGCTCGTACCATTGTCGCTGCTCCCGTTCTTGCAGATGGGATGGGACGGAGACCACATGGACGGCTGGGGATGGGGCGCGTGGGTGATGATGAGCATCCTCATGGTCCTCTTCTGGAGCACCGTGGTTGTCATCGTTCTCTGGCTGGTCCGATCGCAGGCTCTTCATTCCCATCCCGAAGGTAAAGCGTCGCCGCTTGACCTCGCGCGTGAACGCTACGCCCGCGGCGAAATCTCTCACGAAGAGTTCGAGCGCATCAGAGAGAACCTGTCGCGTTCAGGCTGAAAAGGGAGTCGAAGCTTGACGATTTTTGGAGCGGTACTCGGATCACCGACGGCCAAAGCCAGCAGTACGCCCAGGCGAACCGGCCCCGCAGGTGACCGGTCGGGTACTCCAATGCGCGAAACGTCGCATATCCCGCAGTCACCCCGTCCTGCGGTCGCGCCTGTCGCGTAGACCAGACCACCGATTTCACCTGGCGAATGATCGACCCAGAATACACCGCCTCGCCAAATCTGCGCGTGGCTGGCAACGACGTTCCCGTGAGCGCGGGTTGATCCACTTCACCCGCGCTTTTATCGCCAGATTGGCTTCGCGCTTGTAGATGGCAAGCTGTTGTGGCAACGCCGAGTTCTCAAGAAGCCGAACGGCGAACAGGCTGAACATGCCCTCACTTTGGAGTTCGGAGGATTGCACCACGAGTACCAGCGAGCCGCATGAGGTTTGTCTGGGGGCGCGCCCCCGGCTCATGGAGAAGACGCGACTGGAGCGGAGCAGATTGTCACGTGCGTGCTACTACGTTGCCGCTGTGCGTCCGAAAATAAGCCGGTAGTACCACGATCCAAGGCACCAGAGCGTTGTAGTCAGGATCGCGCCTCCTATCGCCACCATCCCTCCCAGGACAGTCCCTACAATCGGTAGGCCGTAGTAGAATGACAACGCCGAACCAGAAAGCATTACCGTAGAGTCCACTAAAGGTGACAAGCGCCATGGCTCCAATCTAAATAGGCGACTGCAACGCCAGACCGATCAGCACCATAACGGTGCCAACTGCTGGCGTAAACCTAAGTGGCAATGCATAACGGGCTTTAGCCTCATCATCAAGTTTTTCAAAACCTTGATTATTTAGGTTAGTCCTCGTAGAGGAACTGAATCTAGTAATTTTCAGAACCTTCTTTATACACGCCTTCCGTGTGTTTGGTGCAGGAACTGATTCGGAGTGCGTTCGACCTGGTCATCCACCAGGCACGCGCTTCGGCCGGTGCCGTCACGGGGCCGGGGGCGCGAGCCGCTCCAGGATCGAATTGATCCGGTCCTCGTCTTCGTGCATCGACTGGCGCCAGTCCAATTTGTCGGTGTCAGCGATCTCCTGCCGCAGGTTCATTAAGAA
>JBDTVB010000164.1:0-5205 GCA_040007415.1 Anaerolineaceae bacterium | reverse complement strand
AAAACTGGCGTTCGCATCGGAACTCGCAGCCAAAGCGTTATGTGCCGGAGACGGTGCAGAGGTGGAGGAGATGCTCCCGGCAGCTAACAGCGTGACTAACGCGAGCATGGCGGCGAGACCCAGGTGCCGCCGGATGGATCGATCCATGAGTCCCCCAATAGGACTGGCGTGGACGCACCCCGCAGACGTCGCCGTCTGAGGTCCCCCGAAGCCAGCACTCCGAAGACTCGACTCTCCGGACTGCTAAGGGACTTAAGCATTTATCAGCGATGAGGACCCTCTGAGTCAAGCGCTGAATTGTAAATTCAATAACGTCCAGACTCGAAAAAGAGTTAACCGGGACGTGCCGGCCACAGCACGCCCCGGTCGGCTCCTGACCAAGGTAGAGAGGTAGACCTACCTTTTTGAACGCTGCCGGGAATGCGCCACGGCGAAGCCGGCGGAGGGGACCAGCGTGATGCTGAAGCCGAAAACGACGAGGAGCGGCGAAGGGCTCGAAGCGGGTGTGGGAGCCTGCACGGAGTTGCCCGTGGCGGGTGGCAGTGGCGAGCCCGGCCCGGCGGAGCGGTCGCCACGGACTTCATCGATTGGGGGGGGCGGTGGCGCCACGGTGTCGATCGGCGCCTGGAGCTGGGGATTGATGGGGAGCGCCGCGCAGGGGCGAATCACAAAGGCGACGGTCACTCGCGCCGAGCCAAGCTCAACCGTGGCCTGGGCGCCGGGAGGAGAAGCCACTTCATAAAAGGAAACGGCGTCGCACGCGAGCTTCGTATCGTTGCCGAGGATCTGGCGGACCGTGTAGGTGCCGTAAGGGAGGGCCAAACTCGATTCGGTGGCTGTTGGTGCCGCGCCGTTCGTGCCGAGCGAGAGCGTTTGGACGACCGTGCCGGCAGAATTGACGACCTCGAACCGCCAAATTCGCGCTGCGGCCGTTGGGCCCGCCTGGAGAGTAACCTGGACAGCAACCTGGCTGGTTGGAGCGGGTGCTTGTGCGAGAGCGGACCGCTGGCCAGCTCCTGCTGATGCAGCGGCGGCAAGGAGAAGGCCAGCGATTAACAAGAGCGGTGAGCGATGGGTGAGCATAGAAATTCTCGGCCCGGCGTTCGAACCTTACAGGCGGCCATCACGGCTGCCGGGATGTGAACGCGAAGCTAGCAACCCTTTCGTTCCCTGTCGGTTCACTGAACGTCTGATTCAGTGACTGTGCGGTTACAGTACTGCGCTTGGGTGGACAGAGCTATAAGAGCCGCGTTAGAAGCGCGGCAAGTTGGCCGGCCGGAACTCCAGTGGGCGTCTGCATTTGCTCGGTCGCGTTCGGTCGCTTGCCGGCTTACGGTTGAACCATGACTTCTCTGACGGCAGACGAGCAGCCCGGGCATTGGGCCGGTCCGCAATCTGCCGCGGCTGCCGCTTCGCGCATCCGGGAGTTCGACGTAATGCGCGGCACGGCGATCATCCTTGTGGTCTACCTGCATTCGTACTTCAGCGCCTGGGATGTGACGCCCCACCGCGAGGTCGTGGCGATGCACGTCATCCACCTTTTTGCGCACACGGCGGTCCCCGTCTTCTTCTTTGTCTCAGCGTTCCTGCTGGCGCTCGATTCGACGCCGACCTTCCGCCAATTCGCGAGCCGCAAACTTCGGACAATCCTGGTGCCGCTCGCGTTCTGGATGGCCGCCTCGTTCGCCTACCACACGTGGCAGGCCGGCGGAGTCACTGCTCAGCTTTGGCGGTCGTTGCTGCTTTTCGATATCAGCGGGCAGTTCTACTTCCTGGTCGTGCTCGTGATGTTCATGGCGGGGTTCTACTTCCTGCGAAGAGCCTCGACGGCGACGCTCGGGTGGCTGGCGATCGCCGCATTCGTGATCAACCTGGCGGCCATCGTGATCTACGAACGGTCGACGATTTCAGGCGATTTCGCGGTTCTGGCCTATCGAAACCCGGCGGTCTGGGTGTTCTTCTATGCGTTTGGGTTCTACGCCGGGCGGAGGTGGCGGTCACTGGACGAGCTGTCCGCGCTTTGGCGCCCGGCGGCGCTCGCGCTGGGGGCCATTGGCGCCGGCTACATGGTCCAGGGGGAGTGGCTGGGCGGTTACCCGGTCAGCTACTTCGGGCTTACCGTTTTCCTGTTTAGCTGCGCCTCACTGGTGGTCTACCCGGCGCTGGTGCGGGCCTGCTTGCGGGCGAGATTCGGTGCGATGTTGCTGAGACCGGTAAGCGGCCTGTCCAGGTACGCCTTCGCGATCTACCTGGTGCACATGCCGTTCTTCGTTGGGTGGCTAACCACAGAGCTGGTATCAGACAGCCCAATGAACGACGACTTTTTCAAACTGATGAACGCGCTCTTCGTGGTTGGGTTCTGCGGGTCGCTCCTGTTCGTCGTGACCGTGGCATCCCTGTTTCCGAGAGGCGCAAGCGTGCTGCTGGCGATCGACTCGCGGCAGCAAAAGATCGAGGTTCCGGCGAAGTAAGTCGCGAGCTAAATTGGCTGGCGACCGCTCGGGGTCGGATCGGACCGGGGCCGAACGCCAACCGACTGGCGGCGCGGGGCTTCAAACAATTGCCGACGCGCGCTGTCCTAACGCCAGGTTCGGCCGCGACGGGGCGAAAGGCTCGCTCACGACGAAAGGCCAAATGGGTTCGAGGTGGGCGACGACGGCTGCTCTTCACCACGAATTAGAACAACTTTAGGAAGACGCGGGGACTGAACGAATTACTCGCTCCCCTTCTCCCGTAGCAACCGTCCGAGCCGACGGCTTGTCGGCAGGGCGCCTTCGGAGTCGACATAGCTGAGGTCTAGGCTCGCTTCCGAGAGGACGCTCTTGAGGTCTTCCTGGAGGTCGTCGGAGGCGGACTCGGCGAGGGTAGCCATCGCGGGGAACTTCCGTCGGAGCGCGTTCATCCGTCGTTGAGCCTCGTCAGCGGCTTGCTTTCCCTGGGCAAAATCACGGGCGACTCGAAAGACGTCCTGGCTGAATCGGTGGATCGTCACATCAGGGTCGTCGGGCATCAGGAGAATCCTTCCATCAGACTGTTGCCGGGAGCGGGAGCATCTTGTCGGCGGCGGCCCCGAGGGCCACGACCTGGTCGGTTGTCTGCGCCTCCACGAAACTGTGCTTGTAGCCGTCCGCCGTGACGCTGCTCACCACCCACTTGCCCTGGCTCGTGCTGAAGCGAAGCAGCCAGGCGCCAACACCCTTGCCGGAGAGCAGGCCTTCCGTTTCGGGCCGACCGAGCGAACCGTGGCTGGTGACTTTCGCGGGCGTAACAGGAGTTGCAGGCAGCACCGGCGTGGGTGCGGGCGTAGGCGTGGGCTTCGGAGCGTCAAACGCCGCCGTCACCTTGGTGGCATCGAGTGCCTCGGCGTTCACCTTCATCGGCGCCCATGTGCCGGGACCCTTCAACTCTTCGTATTTAGCGATGAGTGCGGCGTGCCCAGCAAAGTAAGCGCTGGTGGCGACACTTTCGCCCACGAGCGGGAGCAGCTTGGCTGTGAGCGCAACCTCTTTGGGATACGCCGTCACCGCCGGAACGGTTATTCCCGCAGTGGTGAGCGCCTTGCGCGCGAGGAACTCGGTGATTCCCTCGTTGAACGTCTCACCCACGGCGGCACGGAAGCCAGCAGCGACGTTGGCGTGGAGAATTTCATGCGCGGTGGCGGTGACGAGAGAGGTCGTGCCGTTTACGTAGACGATGCCCTTCCATTCGAAGCCCTGCACCAGTACGTGGAGCTCCGCGTCCATCTTGGCCCGGTCGCCGGCCTTCCATGGCTGGCCCTTGTATTTCAAGTTGGCGGCGATACACACCTCGTCGTACTTGGCGCTACAGGCTGCCTGGTCGGCGAGGATCACGATGGTACCGCCGACGATGGTTTTCACGTCACCAAACTGACCCTGGAGGACCTTCTGGGCACTGGCGAGACTCATCGCTCCGCGGGTGAGGACGGGCGCCCCCTGGAAGGCGGTCCCCGCCGTGGTAGCCTCCGTTTTTTGCGCTGTCGCCTCTTCCGCCGTCCTCGTTTCGGCGGGCAATGCGGGGTCTTCGGAGGCCTCTGGCTGCGCTTTCGCTTCGATCTCAGCGACTTGAGCAGTCTTCTCCGGTAACTCGGCCCCCTCCGGATGGCGACGAATCAGCGACACGTCTGGCGCCCGGCGGGCAAGCATGCGGGACACGGAGCGGTTGCCTATGGTCCGCTGGAGGCCGAGCATTTGGCGCGGAGTGATGGCCGCAGATATTCGCGCGCCTGGCGCGACCCATGAGGCCGCAGCCGCGGCGGTCCCGAGAGACTCAGCCCGCTCTGCGGGTTGGGTGTTGCGACCGCGGGGGTCGCTATCTTCCCGGGTTGCGTGGTTGCGTTGGTCCACCATATCGTCCGCAGTCCTGTTCGCCTTCGACTATAGGTGGGTGTGTTTGTCATCACAAGCGCAGCGAGTGACCGAGCGATGACTGCTGGCGGAACGATGTGGGGCCGCGGCGCTGGGCTGCGGGATGTCCGGCACGTTGGGCGAACGGCGGAGCAGGGTGGCATAGTCTGGTGGGCGCGGATGATTCCCGAAGTTCCCGTCCTGGACAGCTACGGCTGGCCTGGACCGAGGGCGCGGGCAAGCCCGCGGGGGTACGATTGGCTCACTTCGCCAGGAGCGTCCCCGCCAATGACTCGCACCATGTACGTGATACCGCACTGCCACTGGGATCGCGAGTGGTACCAGCCGCACGAGCTGTTCCGCTGGCGGCTCGTGCAGATGATCGACGAACTGCTCGACCACATGGAAGCGCACCCGGAGTTCGAGTACTTCAACCTGGACGGCCAGTCGATCGTGATCGACGACTACCTTGAGCTACGCCCCGAGAACGAAGGGCGGCTAAAGGCGCTGATCGAGTGCGGCCGAATCGTCATCGGGCCATGGTGGGTGCAGCCAGATGAGTTTCTGCCGAGCGGCGAATCGCACATTCGCAGCTTCCAGAAGGGGATTCGGTTCGCCGACCGCCTGGGAGGATCGCTGCGCGTGGGCCACTGCGCCGACCAGTTCGGGCATATCGCCCAGATGCCGCAGATCATGAAGCAGCTGGGGTTGACCAGCGCCTGTCTCTGGCGCGGCGTGCCCGATTCGATCCCTGGCTGGAGCTTTCACTGGGAAGCACCGGATGGGACCCGTCTGCCAGTGCTCTACCTGCGCAACAGCTATTCGAGCGGCTGGCGGCTAC
>JBDTVB010000163.1:0-5247 GCA_040007415.1 Anaerolineaceae bacterium | reverse complement strand
CCCTAGGAATGCCAGGGCAGCTTCGCCGCGATCATCGCTAGTTCATCGTGGACGGTGGGGTTTCCGGCGATGGCCGCGCGCGTCCAGATGGTGGCTGGCCCGCCTTTCCGGTCGGTGACCGTTCCGCCCGCCTCGCGGACGAGGAGGAGACCGGCGGCGATGTCCCATGGCTGAAGGTCAGAGTGCACGTAGGCGTCCCAGCGGCCGGCTGCGACGAAGGCGAATCCCAGGGCTGCGCTGCCCATCGCGCGGATGCCCTGGACGCTAGGCCAGAGGTGCTGGGCGAGGCCAAGCTGATAGCCACCGCGGTTGTTGTCATAGCCAAGGTCGATGCCGATGACTCCGGCCTGCACGGATGGGACGTTGGAAACAACCGCCGGACCTAAGTTGAGGGTGCAGCCTTGCCCTGCCACGGCGGAGGTTGCTTCGCCCAGCAAGGGATGGCTGGTGAGGGCGACCACTGGCTCTCCCCCAAAGCAGAGGGCGATGCTAAAGGCGAAGTGGGGGATCCCGCGTGAGAAGTTCTTGGTCCCGTCGAGGGGGTCGCAGATCCACAGCCAACCATCCGAACGAGTCGCGGCTGCCGTTTCCTCGCTGAGCACGGCGTGATTGGGGTATTCACGCCGAAGGATTTCGAACGTGCGGCGCTCCGCTTCGAAATCCACTTCGGTTACGACGTTTCCACGGCCTTTGGTGGCGGCGATGCCGGTGGCGCCGAACCCAGCACAGATCGCCTCCCCGGCGGCATCAGAGCAAAGGTGAGCGACTTCGAGCGGCGAACGGCCCGAACTTGAGGACGGTAGATCGACGGTCACGACCTCGCCTGCTGTCGGCGGAAGTCACGGGCGGACAACTCGAGGGATGGTGTCCAGCAGTCTTCGGCGACGAGGTTCTCAGTTGGGAGGCGATCCTGGGTCGCTGTCTCGCGGGCCCGGAGATCCTCGGGGAGAGATTCGGCTGTTCCGGGGTACCCGAGAGCGAAGACTGCAAGGAGGCGGACCTCCGGCGGGACGCCGAACACCGCGCGAACAGCGACCTCGTCGAAGCCGGCCATGGGATGGGCGATCAGTCCGAGGGCTGTGGCCTGGGCCATCAGGTTGCCGGCGGCGATACCGGCGTTGAATGCCCAAAGTTCGCGAACACTACCATCGCTGTTCGGCTGCGGAGCGTCGTGTTTGGGCAGCGCGGCAAGGGCAAGCAGAAGCGGTGCGGCCGCAGCCCATTGGCGGTTGCCGGGGGACAGCGCGTCAACAAGGGCGGCCCTGGTTGCGCTCGTACGCGCGATGAGGAGGCGGGTTGGCTGCGTGTTCCCGTGGCTCGGTGCGACCGAGACAGCGCGCCAAAGAAGGGCCTCCGCCTCGGTTGAGATTGGTGTGCTTGCGAACGCGCGACGGGCACGCCGTTGGGACAAGGCGGGGAGGAGTTCGGCCATGGCTGGCTCACTTTCTGCCGGATGGCCCTCGCATCATGCAGCCTGAACGTACAATCGCGCGATGGTTGCGTTTGTGGGGTTGGACTTGGCGTGGACGGCGCACCACGAGACGGGTGTTTGCGTGCTCGAGCAGACGGGCGAGAGCGTGGTCCTGCGCGAGCTTCACTGCTCGGTCTCCTCGCCGGAGGCTTTTGCTGCGGTGTGCGAGTGGTTCGGCGAAGACGTGGTGGTGGCCGTCGACGCCCCGCTGGTGGTGGAGCCAGAGCGACGGGCGGAAGCCGAACTGGGAAGAGTCTATGGCGCCAAACACGCTGGGGCGTATTCGGCGAACATGCCATTTCTCACCACCATGAACGGACTGGCGGGTCCGAACTTAGCTAAACAGCTGGAGGAAGGAGGGTTCGAGTTGGATCCTGGCAAGCTGACGGCGCAGGCGCATGGGCGCTTTGCACTCGAAGTGTTCCCGCACCCTGCGCACGTTGAACTGTTCGAGCTGCCGATGGCGCTGAAGTACAAGAAGGGCCGGGTGGCATGCCGGAAGTCCGCCCTCAGACACTACCAGGTCCACCTGGCGGAGTTTCTGAGCGGGGAGTTGCCGCTTGTCCTGGGGGCCCCGCCGGTGCGTCAGGTGCTTGACGCAGAGGCGTTGGCTGCGAAAGGGAAAGCGCTGAAGAATCTTGAGGACAGGCTGGATGCGTTGACCTGCGCCTACATCGCGTATCACTGCTGGCGGCACGGCCAAGTGGGGTTCCGCATATTTGGGTGCGGCGCCCACGGGTCCATCGTGGTGCCGGTGCGCGTTCCGTAGTGGCGCAGGGGGCGTGCAACAACGAGCCTACATGCGGAGCCTACATGCGGAGCCTACATGCGCTCTGGGGCGCTCATCCCCATGAGGTTCAGGACGCGCGCGAGAGCGACCTTGGCCGAAAGGACCAGTCGGAGTCGAGCTTTCGTCATTGCCACGTCTTCCGTGATCACCTTCAGGTTCGGGTCGTTGTGCTGCTTGAAAGCGTCGTTGAAGCCGTGGAAGGCGTTCGCAAGCTCCATCGCGTAGTGCGGCAAGTGCTGCGGTTCGTAAGTCTGGGCGACCGTTTCGATCACGTCAGTGAGACGCATCATCTCGCGGATCAGTGCGAGTTCCGAGGGCTGCGTTAGGAGGGTGACATCGCCGTCATCCGGCGATAAGCCCTGTTCGGCTGCGCGCTCCAGCATTGAGGCGAGGCGAGCGTGGGCGTATTGCACGTAGAATATGGGGTTCTCACTCGATTGCTTCTTGGCTAGGTCGAGGTCGAACTCCATCTGGGCACCGGGCGAGCGGAGGAGAAAGAAGAATCGGGCGGCATCGGCACCCACCTCCTCTATCAGCTCGTCGAGCGTGATGATCTCGCCGCCGCGCTTCGACAGGCGCACAACCTCGCCGCCGCGCTTGAGGGTGACCAGCTGGTAGAGCAGAACCTGGAGGGCGTCCGAGTCTGCCCCGATCGCGCGCGAGGCGGTCTTCAGGCGCGAGACGTGACCGTGGTGATCTGCCCCCCACACGTCAACGACGAGGTCGAATCCCCGCCCGATGAACTTATCGAAATGATAGGCGATGTCGCTGGCGTAGTAGGTTGGCCGGCCGTCCGACCTGATGACCACATTGTCTTTGTCCTCGCCCAGTTCGCTGGAAGCGAACCAGACCGCGCCTTCGCGTTCAACCAACTGACCATGTTCGCGGAGGAGGGCCATCGCGCGGTCGAACCGTCCCTCTGGCGTGTACAGGGACTTCTCGCTGAACCATTGGTCGTAGTGGACGCCGAACGCATTGAGAGTGGCCCGGATGTGACGGACCATGACTTCGATCCCGAGCGTGCCCAATTCCGCGGTGCCAGGTTCGCCAGTGGGGCGCAGAAACTGGTCACCGCCTTCGCCCTTGATCTCCCGCGCGAGGTCGATCATGTAGTCGCCGGGGTAGCCGTCCTTCGGAATGTCGACGTTGCGACCGAAGAGTTGCTGGTAGCGGGCGTAGAGCGTCTCCGAAAACGTGTCGGTTTGCGTACCGGCGTCGTTGACGTAGTACTCGCGCTCGACGTTATAGCCCGCTGCACCGAGGGCCGACGCGAGTGCATCGCCGATCGCCGCGCCTCGACCGTTGCCTACATGAAGGGGGCCGGTCGGATTGGCGGAGACGAACTCTACCTGTGCACTCTTGCCCGCCCCCACCGTGATATCTGCGTAGGCCGGTCCGGTCGCAATGATGTGCTCGACCTGCTGCTGCAGGAACGCGGTTGAGATGCGGATGTTGACGAAACCTGGAGGCGCAACCGTTGGCGGGTCAATTGCCGCATCTCCCGGCATGTGGCTGGCGATGACCTTCGCGATTTCCAGCGGGGGCTTCATGGCGGCGCGCGCCAGCCGCAGGGGAAGGGTGCTGGCGAAATCGCCATTGGCGGTGTCCTTGGGTCGCTCGATTGCCGTCCCCGGCACGGCGACGTCGGGAAGCTCTCCGGAGGCGATAGCGGAGCGAACGGCCTGGGACAGGAGGCCCTCAAGGTAAAGGCGAATATCGCGCGTGTCTGGCATTGAAGGTACAGAGTAGGCGGTAAGGACTGATTGGTGAAGCGACCCTCGTCTGACGCTCAGCGTTCGCTGAAGGGGTAACCGCCGCAGCGCGCCAGGTCGGCCACATCGCGCGCTGCCTGTTCCGCGTTCTCGATGACATCTGCCGGGTATGCGTAGCGCTCGCGGTGACGTTCAAACTCATCGACGTCGATGAGTTCGATACAGCCGTTAGCCCGCACCGTGACGTCCAGGTCGAGGTCAACGTAACCGATCTGACAGCCATCGAAGGAGGGTGGAGTGGTGATGTTGCAGTACCAGAGGGCAAGCTGGCATCCCGGCCGAGAAAGGCGAAAGACGTTGTACCAGCGGTTTCGCCAGAAGTAGACGAGGCTGTCGTAAGGGGAGCGGAACTCGCCACGACTCGTGAAGATTGGCGTACGCGCGCGATACTGGGCGATGATCAGCGTGCCATCGTCTGAGAGCACTTGAAACGGTTGGATCCAGTGCGCGGCGCCGTCGTACTTTGTGGCGCGAAGGAGGACTCGTGAACCGGGAGCGGCCTGCGGGGTTCGGTGAAGCTCCATTGACGAAGCATACACACGCGCGTGCTTGGGAACGGCGGCGTTACGTGAAGTCGGCGCGAATTCCTCGCTTTTGCTAACTGCTGACGAGTGTGAGGCCCGCGACCGTACCGGCGACGATGGCTACGGCGCCGACAATCGCGCAGAACGCCACGGCACGCGGGCTGAAGGTCTCGCGGACATCGGCGCGGAGGGGCGCCGCGTTGGGATCCACGGGGCCATGCGAGTCGTGCGCGTCTGCCGGATGCGCGGGTGCCGCGCCGGCGTGGGTGCCTGGGTGCGAGTCGGCCATTTGGGTCCCTCTTCCTAGCGTGAACGCATTGTCCGGCGCGTTCACGTTGCGTGCACATGGCTGGTAGCCTTTGGTGATGACCGAGATCCCCCGCCCGCGCCGTCGCTTGGTGACGAAGACGATCACCGTGCCCGGGAACTTCGCTAAGGCCTGTCTGGATTTCAATGCAGGCCGGTTCTTCGAGTGCCACGAGTGGCTGGAGGAGATCTGGCAGGAGGAGCAAGGCCAGGTTCGCGACTTCTACAAAGGCCTGATCCAGGTGGCGGCGGCGTTTGTTCACCTCAGCCGCGGGAATTTCGTTGGGGCGGATCGCCTTCTTCGCACTGGAGTCGGTTACCTCCGCCCCTACCGAGCCGAGGGCGCGATGGGCTTCGATGTTGAAGCCATCGCGGCTGGTGCAG
>JBDTVB010000162.1:0-5248 GCA_040007415.1 Anaerolineaceae bacterium | reverse complement strand
GGGCGCGGCTCCCGCACGAACTGCTGGGCAAGATCTCGAACCGCATCGTGAACGAAGTCGAAGGCATCAACAGGGTGGTGTACGACATCACGAGCAAGCCGCCGGGAACGATTGAATGGGAATGAGCAGACTCGCCGATTCACGATTCACGATTCACGATTCGTTACGGGGTGAGGCGTAGTGGGTTCGCGGTTGTTACTTGTTGGGATGGGCGGCCGCGAGCATGCGGTGGCGTGGAAGCTGCGCCAGAGCCCGCTCGTCGACGAGATCTTCATCGCTCCGGGCAACGCCGGGACGGCGCTCCTCGGCACAAACCTGCCAGTCCAGCCAAAGGATATCGAAGGGCTGGTGAGGATCGCCCGGGAGCATCGCATCGACTTCTACCTGGCGACCATGGACGACCCCCAGCCGCTGGGACTGGTCGATCGGCTACAGGCAGAGGGCATCGTCTGTTACGGGCCCTCGCAGGCCGCTGCACGGTTGGAATCGAGCAAAGCGTGGGCGAAACAATTCATGGTGGATCGCCGCATCCCAACGGCCATCGCGGAATCCTTCACCACCTATTCCGATGCTCGGACGTACGTCGAATCAATCCCCGAACAGAAGCTCTGGGTGAAGGCAAGCGGGCTGGCGGCAGGTAAGGGCGCAATCGGTTGCAACGACCTCGCCGAAGCACTGAACGCGCTGGACATCGTCATGGTCCGCCGGGACTTCGGCAGCGCAGGCGATACGGTGGTCATCGAACAGGACATGCCCGGCTGGGAAACCAGCACGCACGCCTTCTGCGACGGCAAGACGGCAAGGCTGATGCCCCCTTCGACGGACTACAAACGCGCTCAAGATGGCGGCATCGGGCTGAACACCGGCGGCGTCGGCGCGTACTCCCCCAGCCGGCGAGTCGACGACACGTTGACCGAGCGCATCACGCGCGAAATCGTCGAGCCGATCATGCAGGGAATGCGCGATATCGGCGCACCGTACAACGGCACGCTCTACCCCGGGATCATGGTTACGACAGATGGCCCAAAGGTGGTCGAAGTGAATGCGCGATTGGGCGACCCCGAGACTCAAGTGCTCATGCCGCGCCTCCAGAGCGACCTCTTCGAAGTCTGCAAAGCTGCCGCTGAAGGGCGGCTTGACCAGGTTGAAGTGCGCTGGTCCGACGATGTCGCTGTGGGCGTTGTTATGGCAAGCGGTGGCTACCCGGCGACTTACAAACTCGCTTACCGGATTGAGGGATTGGGCGACGTTGACCCGGATGTGCTGGTGTTTCACAACGGCACGAAGGACGATGCGCGCGGCCTCGTGACCAACGGCGGGCGGGTGCTCACCGTGGTTGCGCTGGCACCAACCCTTGAGGCGGCCCGCCAGAAGGCGTACGACAACGTCGGGCGGATCACCTTCGCGGACGCGCAATACCGCCGGGACATCGCTCTCAGCTAACGGACCGGTTCGGGAGTGCTCCTCCAGCCAATGATTGCACCGGCAACCACGGCGACAAACCAGATCAGAGCCGCGGCCATGGTCAACGCCGTCTCTGCCGCCGAAGGCCATGTGTCATCGCCGAAGATGAACAACCAAAACACGCCTGCACCGAAGATGATGAAAGCGCAGGCAAGCAAGAATCCTGCGGCCGCCCCTAGTGCGCCGCCGATCAAGACGAAAGCGAACCGGCGATTCAACGGACCTCCAACTGATTCCCCGGCGGACAGTGTAACCGGCTCACCGCGGATGCCCGTGCGCGGCGCACTGGTATCATTAGCTTTCCCAACGCAACAGGAGACTCCCCGCCCATGATCCCTCGCTACTCCCGGCCCGAGATGGCTGCCCTCTGGAGCGACCAGGCGAAGTTTCAGCGATGGCTGGACGTCGAGGTCGCCGCTTGCGAGGCGTGGGCCGATCTCGGCCAGATCCCGAAAGAAGCGGCGGAGAAGATCCGCCGCGACGCGTCGTTCAGCGTGGACAAGATCAACGAATACATCGCGATCACCCACCATGATGTAACCGCCTTCCTGCGCTCCGTCGCGGAATCCCTCGGCGAAGAAGGTCGTTACGTTCACTTCGGCCTGACAAGCTCGGACGTCTGGGACACGGCGACAGGGCTGCAACTGCGCGACGCCTGCGACCTCTTACTCGTGGACATTGACAGGCTCTCGGCCGTCCTTGAAAGGCAGGCGGTGCGCTACCGCGATACCCTCTGCGCGGGCCGCACCCACGGCGTCCACGCCGAGCCCACGACATTCGGCCTGAAGCTGACCGTTTGGGTGGACGAGATGCGCCGCAACCGGAAGCGGCTCGAATCAGCGCGCGAGGCGATTGCCGTTGGGGCGATCAGCGGCACGGTGGGAACTCACGCCTCGTGCCCACCGGAGCTGGAAGAGATCGTCTGCAAGACGCTTGGGCTTGGCATTGAGAACGCATCAACGCAGGTGATCCAGCGTGATCGCCATGCCCAGTTCGTCACCACGCTGGCAATCATCGGCGCTTCGCTGGAGAAGTTCGCAACCGAGATCCGCGCCCTTCAGAAGACCGAGGTCCGCGAAGCCGAGGAGCCGTTTGATGAGGGACAGACGGGGTCCAGCGCGATGCCGCACAAACGCAACCCCGAACTCTGCGAGCGGGTGACCGGCCTCGCGCGGGTGCTCCGTGGTTACGCTGTGACGTCGATGGAAAACATCGCCCTCTGGCACGAACGGGACATCAGCCACTCGTCCACAGAGCGCATCGTCTTTCCTGACGCCACCCTCGTGTTGGACTACATCTTGACGATCTTCACTGGCGTCATGGAGCGCCTCACGGTCTATCCGGACCACATGAAGGAGAACCTGGACCGCTCGTTCGGCCTCGTCTTCTCCCAACGTGTACTGCTGGCCTTGATCGAAACCGGCATCAGCAGACAGGACGCTTACAAGATCGTCCAGCGCAACGCGATGATCGCCTGGAAAGACCACAAGCAATTCCTCGGCCTCCTCCTTGCCGACCCGGACGTCACCTCTCGCATTTCTGAAGCAGACCTCTGCGGTCTCTTCGACTACGGGTGGTACCTGACGAATATCGGCGCCACGTTCGACCGGCTCGGCCTGTGAGCTTCGGGGCACCCCCCAGCGCGCAGCCCGGGTCGGAGGCCCTGCGCGTGCGGGACGTGCTGAGGGAGTCGCGTCAGCTTTTTCGCCAGAACGCGAAGGCGATCATGCTGCCGATGGCGGTCTTTCAGATTCCGCTCGCCGTGATCGGCGCAATCGTTCCCTGGGTGCTCTACGCCACGGTCTACTCGGAGCAACTGCACCCGTTCGACGCCCAGTCCCTGGCCGACGGGCCGCGCGGCCTGCTGTTCGCACTCGTGGTCGTCGCGTGGGTGTGGGTCATGTTTCTCGCACTCGGCTTCAATTCAACGATCATCGCGGCGCGAGACGCGCAGAAGGGTGTGCATAAGACGCTGCCCGAACTGCTCGACCCATCGTTCACGCACCTCGGCGGGCTGCTCATCCTGGCGCTAGGAGCCGCTGCCCTTTGGTTTGCGATTCTCGCGACCTCTATCACGGTGCTCGCCCCGCTGGTCCTGCTATTCACGGCCCTCAGGCTCGCGCTTTCATTCCATAGTTTTGCGTTGAATGAAGCACGCCCGCGCACGGCCATGTTCGAGAGCTGGAACACGATGCGCGGGAACGTCATACGCCTGTTGGGGTTGCTACTCGGCACGCTCCCGGGAATCGTACTTATGCTCCTGGCAGGCTCCCTGGCGTTGGTCTTCGTGTCAATTCCCTTCGCGATCATCGGTACCAGTCGCGGCCCCACGCTCGCAGCGAACGCCGTCGGAACGATCGTGCTCGGGGTCGTCCTCATCCCGGTATTCTGCTACGTCACCACAACGACAACGGTCTTCTATCTCAAACTGACGAGGCGAAACAGTGACTGAAGTAATGCTCGAATCGAACCTGCCGAACCGTACGTATCGAGGCAAAGTACGCGACACCTATGACCTGGGCGACAGAATGCTGATCGTCGCCACCGACCGCACATCCGCGTTTGATGTTGTGCTGCCCACGGGCATTCCCCGCAAGGGCGAAGTGCTTTCGCGTCTCTCGGCGTGGTGGTTCGAGCGAATCAAGGAAGTCGTCCCCAACCACTTCATCGCTCTGATCACCGAAAAGAACGCCGGACTCGTCGACCTGCCGCTCACCCCTGAGTACTTCGGGCGTTCGATGCTTGTGAAGAAGGCGAAGCGGCTGGACGCCGAGTGCATCGTGCGTGGCTATCTTTCGGGCAGCGGCTGGAAAGACTACCAGCGCAGTGGAGCCGTCTGTGGGATTCCCCTCGCCGCAGGACTTCGCGAATCGGAGCGCCTTCATGAGGCGATCTTCACGCCTTCAACAAAGCCAGAAGTTGGGCACGACGATAACATTTCGTACGAAGGGCTCGTAGAGATCGTGGGCGAAGACGCAGCGAACGCGATGAAGCTGCGCAGTCTCGCGATCTACAACTACGCCCACACGGTGGCGCTTGAACGAGGCGTCATCATTGCTGACACGAAGTTCGAGTTCGGGCTCTGGAACGATGAGGTCATCCTGATTGATGAAGTGCTGACGCCAGATAGCAGCCGCTTCTGGCCTACGGAGACCTACCGCGCGGGCGGCCCTCAGCCGAGCCTTGACAAGCAGCCAATACGCGACTGGATGGCCCGTGCGTGGAACGATGGCGAAACGCCTCCCACCATTCCGGCCGACATCGTAAAGTCCACGACAGAACGGTACATGGCGATTTACAAGAAACTGACCGGCGAGGAACTGCCCGCTTGAGCAAGGACAAAGGAAACCCGGATAAGTCGCAGAAACCAGCGCCATCGAAGGCCAAGGCGCCAACTGAAAAGGTGTTCCTCGCACGCGTCTACGTCTCTCTGAAACCCGTGGTAAACGACCCGGAGGGGATCACGATCGGCGGCGCGTTGGGTTCGCTCGGGTTCACTGGAGTGCGCGGCGTGCGCTCTGGGCGCTATTTTCAGGTCACCCTTGCCGCAAAGGACCAGAAGACCGCAGCGGCGCAGGTAGACCAGATGTGCGCTCGCCTGCTCGCAAACCCTGTAATCGAGACCTACAGCTTCGAACTCGCTGAAGACTGAGTGAACGGCGCACCGCGAAGTTCGGGCGATTGACGCCTCGCGGTACGCTCTTCGAAGATCCTGAGCGCGCGAGGTGCCAGATGGAAGAACCCAGGCAAATTACGCCGACCAAACTCGCGGACTACCTCGAGG
>JBDTVB010000161.1:0-5258 GCA_040007415.1 Anaerolineaceae bacterium | reverse complement strand
GCCCCAGTTGCCGGACGTTCCGACTGTGGCTGAAGGTGGCGTCCCCGGCTACGAGTTCACCGCGTTCTATGCGATCCTCGCGCCGGCCAAAACGCCGCGCGAAATCGTTGCACGGTTCGCGGAAACGGTCGCCAAGGCGGTCTCGACGCCCGACTATCGCGAGCGCATCATCAATGCCGGCATGGACCCCGCTTTCAAGTCTCCAGAGCAGATGCTGCAGCTCGCAAAGCAGGACGGAGCAAAGATCGATCAGATCATGGTCGAGTGCGTCGGCAGCCCGCGCGATGCAAGAAGCGCAAGCTGCTTTCGGCAACTCGGCCATCTACGTCGAGAAGAACCTGCGCCGGGTCCGCCACATAGAGATCCAGATCATCGGCGACAAATTCGGGAACATCGTCCCCGTGGGCGAACGCGAGTGTTCTATTCAGCGCCGGCATCAGAAATTGATCGAAGAGTGTCCGAGCGTTGCGGTGACACCGGACCTTCGTCGAAGCCTGAGCCGCGCAGCCGTGAAGATCGCCCGAGCGGCCAATTACCACAACGTCGGTACGGTCGAGTTCCTCCTCACCCAGGAAGGCGACTATTACTTCCTGGAGATGAACACCCGCCTCCAGGTCGAGCACCCGGTGACGGAATTGACCACGGGAACCGACCTGGTGAAGGATCAGATTCTCGTTGCCGCCGGACAGGAACTTCCCTACGACGACGGTGAATTGCTCACGCGGGGCTGGGCGATCGAGTGCCGAATCGTGGCAGAAGACCCGTTCAACAACTTCCTGCCCTCGGTCGGGCGTGTCGTCTTGGCGCGGGAACCGGCAGGTCCAGGGATTCGCGTCGAGAGTGCGCTGTACGATGGCGTGGAGGTCACGCCCTACTACGATTCGTTGCTCGCCAAGGTCACTGCCTGGGGCCGCAACCGAGAAGGCGCTCGCACGCGCCTGCGACGTGCACTGTCAGAATTTCGAATCGTTGGGGTCGCAACCAATATCCCGTACATCCGTGAAATCCTGGACCTCCCGGACTTCATTGACGGCAAGATCGACACAGAGTTCCTCGACCGCCATGAGATGGCCGCAGCGGACCCTGTCGAAGAGCTCCAGGAGATGGCGGAGATCGCGGCTCTCCTGCTGGTTACCGGTGGCGAAGCGGCGGAGCGGTCTACGAACGGAGCGGTTGCGCCCGCGGCCCTGGCGCCTGGCCATTCGAGCTCCACGTGGAGAAGCCAGATGACCGGTTCCGGAGTGGGAAGGGGGGTGGGGCGATGGACGAAAAATATCTGATCCGCGACGACGAAGATGATGTCAGTTTCGAGATCCGCCGCGACGACGGTATGGTCCAAGTTCGGCGCGACGGTGCTGAGTCGTGGAAGACGGTTCAGTTAGAAAAGGTTGGTGACTCGGGCCTCTACCTGTTGATGGTGGACAATCGCCCAACGGAACTCTATCTCGAACGGCGCCGCGGCGGCGCAATCGTCACCATTGGACGGCACATCTGGGATTACGACGTTGAACGCTGGAGGCCATCGGCAGGCACTCGCAAGGCTGACGCCGGGGAGAGCGGGACGAAGCGTCTTCTTGCCCCTATGACGGGATCGATCGTGGAAGTTCGTTGTGCACTGGGAGAGACGGTGGTTGCTGGCCAGGTCCTCCTCGTGATCGAGTCGATGAAGATGAACAACGAACTGCGTTCTCCCGCGGACGGAATGATCGAGAGCGTCCCTGTGGCCCCCGGCCAGCGGGTTACCGCCGGGGCGCTACTGGTCGCCATCCATCGTGAGGGCACGCTGACATAACGCGTCACGGCTCACGGTGGCTTGCCCGCCGGATCAACCTGCCGTACGTTTACGAGTGGCTGTGCTAGACGGGGAGCTAGCGGTGCCCTGTACCCGCAATCCGCTATAGCGGGGTTGAATTCCTGTTCGAGGGCTGGTTCGTTGGGGACTGTCCTTGCTAAGCGGCGTTGACGATCTGGTCCTGCGCGGCGGAGTGCCACGAACCTGGTCAGGTCCGGAAGGAAGCAGCCATAAGGGGAATGCTTCGGGTGCCGTGGGTCAACCGGATCAGAGTTGGCTGGCAAAGGACAAGCCTGGCGGGCAGTTCGACAGCAGGTGCACGGCCACAATCGAGCTCGATGACGCAGTAGGCGGTCAGGCCACTTTGGACTGGCCGCCTACCGCGGACTACCATCGAAGATGTGCCTCGCCCCCATAACTCGCGCCTTCCTGGCCCACGCCCGCGAAAGGCACTGGGGCAGCACTTCCTCCGTGACAGTGGCGTACTTGCCGACATTGTACGTGCCGTTCGGGTACCCGTTGGCGGTATGACCGTGGAGGTTGGCGCCGGGACTGGTCAGCTCACAGCGGCGCTCCTCGAAGCGGGTCATTCAGTGACCGCCCTCGAGGTGGAGGAGCGACTCATCCCCCATCTGACCAACCGATTTCGCGGCGTGCGCGGTTTTCGGGTGGTGGTCGCAGACGCCCGGGATGTTGACTACGCGGCCATCGTGCCCGCGGGAACCCCTTTTGCAGTCGTGGGCAACCTCCCCTATTTCGCAGCGAACCCGATCATTCGCCACATCTTGGAAGGTACGCCGAAGCCCACTGAAGCCGTGGTCATGGTTCAGCGTGAAGTCGCACGCGAACTGGCTGCGAAATCGGGCCAGGCGTCGCTGTTAACGGTTTCTGTCCAGGTGTACGCCTCCGCCGAGCTGCTCTTCGACGTCCCTCCAACCGCGTTTGACCCACCGCCGTCGGTATATTCGTCGGTCGTCCGGCTCACGCTGCATCCCGAGCCACGTGTGCCGGCTACCGACCTGGATGCGTTCTTTTCACTCGTTTCGAAGACCTTCCGCAACCCCCGCAAACAGATTCACAACGCGCTCTCACGCGAATCGGGCCTCACTGCCGAGCAAGCGACCGACGCGCTCGGCGCGGCCGGCGTGGACTCCAGGCGACGCGCGGAGACTCTCTCCATCGACGAGTGGCTCGGTTTGCTCGCCTCTACACGAAGCGTCCTCGCCGGTGCCTGAAGTGCTGGCAGGCCGAGCGCCCGCCAAGACGAACCTCGTCCTGGAGGTGGTGGCCAAGCGGGAGGACGGCTACCACGAAGTGGACACGGTGCTGCAGGAGCTGGAACTTGCCGATGAGGTGCGGCTCACTCTCGGAGGCGGGAGCGGCGTAAGCGTTGAAGGTGCCTTCGCGGCTGGCGTACCGCTGGATGGCACCAACCTGGCGCTGAAAGCTGCAACCATCCTGGCGGAACGCCGCGGCCGCTCTGTGGTCAATGTCGCGATTCATCTGGTCAAACGAATCCCGACTGCCGGTGGACTCGGCGGGGGCGCATCCGACGCGGTGGCGGTGCTCAAACTCTTGCAAGGGCCGTGGGGCGCTTCGGATGCCGACCTGCTGACGGTGGCCAACACCATCGGCAGCGACGAAGCGTTCTTCTTGCACGGCGGGACGGCGCGCGCCCGGGGACGCGGCGAACGCGTGCAGAAGCTACCCGGGCTGGGCACGTACGGCGTTGTGCTCTTTGTTCCGCCGACTACCATCGAACGCAAGACGGCAAGGATGTTTGCTGCGCTCGACCTTCAGCCGTTGGATCCGGGGGGAGTCGCTGAAGCGTTCGCGCGCCGCGACCGGGTCCCGTTCACAAGCAGTGACGTCCACAACGCCTTTGAGCGCGTCGCGTTTGAGGTGTTCGATGGACTGCAGGGTCTCTGGGTGGATCTCGAAACTCGAATCGGAGATGCGGTCCGCCTCTGCGGAGCCGGTCCAACCCTGTTCTGGATTGGTGCCAGAGGCGAAGCTGCGAGGGTGGCGGAGGAGGCGAGCGGAGCGACCTGTACGGTTATCGCCACGGCCACTGCGAGTCTTCGATGAGCGCCGTCCTCGCCGGCTGGGCAGCCGGCTACGCAATGGGGATCGCCTCGACTCTTGCCCTCATTTTCCTCGCGACCCGCGTTCGTGACGCGAGCTTCGTCGAACGCTGGGTGGCACGGGACGTACCCGGTGTGCTGCTCGCCGTGCCGCTCTTCACCGCAGCCGCGGTCGGGTGGTCGTTTCTTGGCCTGCTGATAGGATCGTTCTACGAGGTTGGCGGATTCGGCGACAAACCGGGGTTCGTGGGCGCGCCCAGCGGAGTGTTTCTTCTCATTGTCATGGCCTTCGCATGGCTGCCGCTCCCGCCACTGTTGATGTTCGCGCGCCGCTTCTGGTGGCTCTGGTTAGGGCTGGCCATCGCGTTCGTGGGCCTGTTCGGCTGGGTGATGCCGCTCCTCGCCGACCGATGATATACTCCGAAAGTTCGTGAAACTCGGAACAATAGACAAGGAGGCGCGCTATGCCAGGCACGATTATTGACATGCACCTCCACACCACGAAGGGCGCATCGGACTCGATGCTCAACCCGGACGACCTGATTGAAGAGGCTCGCCGAGTAGGACTCACGGGCGTCAACATCACCGAACACGACCGGATGTGGGAGTCGTGGAATCTCGCCCCGTTCCGCAAGAAGCATGAGGGCGTGTTCGTCTCCAACGGGATGGAAGTATCTACTGACATGGGCCACATCCTGGCGATCGGCTTGAAGGGCTACGAGAGCGGGATCCGCCGTCTAGAGAAGCTCCGACAGGTAGCTGACGACCAGGGCGCGTTCCTCGTCGTTGCGCACGCGTTTCGTCATTTCTTTGACCCGGTCCACTTCAAACGAGAAGGCAAAGAGCCGTTCAATCTCACTCCTGAACAGGCTGCCAAGCTGCCCGTGTTCCAGCTAGTCCACGGGATCGAAGTGTTGAACGGCTGCAACACGCCCCGCGAAAACTACTTCGCGCTCCAGGTGGCCAAAATCCTTGGTAAGCCTGGCACTGGCGGCTCGGACGCGCATTCCACGCAGGGCATCGGTTATTTCACCGCAGTGTTCGAAGAAGATTTGGAAACCCCGGCGCAGATGGTCGACCAGATGCACAAGGGCCGGTTCTTCCCCGGCCGGGGACTCGCCCAGGGTGAGCTCAACAACTTTTGGGAAACCGCCGAACCCATTGCTTTCTACGAATGACCAGGAATGCTAACTGCCCCGATTGGCTCGCTGCGCCCATAGGCGACCGCCAGGCAACGAAGGAGCAGACTCTGTGACCGAACCGTCGGCGTTCGGACGTCACTGGTTGCTTATAGCCGGCATGATCTTGGCGTGTCTCCCCGGCATCATCTTCCGCGTGGCAGGAATTCACCCGCCTCCGGTGCCCGCGGCGATGATCTTCGG
>JBDTVB010000160.1:0-5265 GCA_040007415.1 Anaerolineaceae bacterium | reverse complement strand
GAGCTTGAGGGTGCGCTTTTCGCCGCCGCCGCCGATCAGGATCGGTGGCCGGCCTGCGCCCGGCTTCGGCTGGCAGTCCGCGCCGGCCAGGTGGTAGTGCGTGCCTTCGTAAGACCCTGGTCCTGGCGCCCAAAGCGTCTTGATCACGTTGATCGCTTCTTCGAGGCGATCGAATCGCTCCTTCACTGGCGGGAAGGGGATGCCGTACGCCTTGTGTTCGGCTTCGTTCCAGCCTGCGCCCAGGCCCATGACGAAGCGCCCGCCGCTGAGGACGTCGATCTGTGCTGCCATCCGCGCAACGTCGACGGGCGATCGAAACGTCACCGGCGAGACGAGCGGGCCGAAACGAATGGTCTTCGTCTCGAGCGCCGCCATCACGAAGGAGAGGTAGGCCTCGAGTGAGTTCTGCTGTGGGCCGATGAAGTAGTGGTCGGACCGAAACACGCTGGGGAACTTCAGCCGTTCCGCCAGCGCAAGGATGTGGCGCCAGCGCTCCCACGTCAGGCCGTTTTGGCCCTCCACCATCAGTCCGATCTCCATCGTTCGCCTCCCGCGGCAAGCACCGCACCTGCGTTCTAGCCGCTTTTCTGTCGGGGCGCCAGTAGCAGCTACTGCCTTACGGGCTCGCGACGGACTGCCGCGTGAGTTCTCGCAGGCCGGACGCATGCAGCGCGGCGAGGGTCGAGTAGCGCCCGGGGTTGCCGGTGACCCACTCTTCGGAGGGGGTGCCGGCAATTGCCCGCTTGACCACTGCTGGTGTCCCGGCTGCGAGCATTCCGGGCGGGATCACGGTGTCAGGCAGCACAACGGAACCTGCAGCGATGAGCGCGCCGGCACCCACGTTCGCACCGTCCAGCACCAGGGCTCCGTTGCCGATCAGCGCGCGTTCGCCGATCACGGCGCCGTGGATCACGCAGTTGTGCGCGACCGAGGCCTCGGCTTCGATGATCGCCGGCTGGCCCGCCCGGCCGTGAACCACTGCGCCATCCTGCACGTTCGCCCCCCGGCCAATGACGGCGTACGAGGTGTCACCGCGCACGACTGCCCCGTACCAGACGGACGCGCCTTCGTGGATGGTTACGTCGCCGACGATGGTCGCGGTTGGGGCGATGAATGCGGACGGATGGATGCGGGGGATCTTCTCGCCGACGGCGTAGATAGGCATGCCCCGCATTGTCGGGTGGCCGCTATCGCCTGTCGATCCTGGCGAAGGGGGCTGGCTCTGGTATCGTTAGCGGCGCTGCCCGCACTGGGCCAAATTCGAATAGCTTGGGCACTGTCGCCCGATCGCTTGAAAGGGGAGTTGCCATGGAGATCGAAGGGAAGTCGGCCGTTGTTAGTGGGGGAGGGTCAGGTATCGGGCGTGCCACTTGTGTTGCTCTCGCCAAGGCGGGCGCCAAGGTCATCGTCGCGGATATCAACGACGTGGGCGGACGCCAGACAGTCGATCTGATTGGCGCGGACGGGGGGATCGCCGTCTTCCGGCACTGCGATGTCACGCAGACGGAGGACCTGGCGGGGACCATGGCGTCGGCTCTCGAGCACTTTGGCTCACTGGACATCGTCTTCAACAACGCTGGGATCGGTGGCGAAGACCTCTTCACCGATGAGATGCAGGGCTGGACGAAGATGGTGGACATCAACCTCACGGCGGTCATCGACGCCACCCGTATCGCCGTGCGAGAGATGAAGCGCGCGCGCGGCGGGGTGATCATCAACACGGCCTCTATGGGCGGCCTTTTGCCCATGCCTAGCTCGCCGGTCTATGCAGCCACAAAGGCGGGCGTGATCAACTTCTCGCGCTCGCTGGCCTACCTCGCCATGGAGAGCGGGATTCGCGTCAACGCGATTTGCCCCACGTTTACCGACACGCCCTTAGTCCGGCGGTCTGGCGATGAGCGGGTCGAAGAGATGAAGCGCCAGATCGGGGGCATCCTCCAACCCGAGGACATCGCCGCGGGTGTGCTTGAACTGATTGAAGACGATTCACGGGCTGGGGCCGTCATGCGCTGCACGATTCGCGGCCGAGATTACGCGCGGGAGATCCGCCCGTAGGAATGCGGTTGACTACCAGACCGGCCGCATTTCCGCCTCATAGAAGCAGCGGATTGCGAACCCGTAACGCCGGAAACCGGTCGAAATCCCGATCCGCCGACCACAGTTCCGAAACCCCGTTGGCGATGCAGAGCGCGGCGATCTTGGCGTCGTGGATTGTTGTGCCTTTGATTTCTAGGTCGGCGACGACTTTCTTCAGCGCCTCGAAGTGTCCTGTGCCCTCGGATAGGAGCACCAGCCGCGGCGCGGCGAGCCACTCAGCAACCTGCCCAAACGCTGTTGCTATCGGGGTGGGCGGGTCATAGAACCGGGCACTGGTCACCACGGAGATGAACTCGTGCATACACGGCCAGGGGATCGCCCAGAGATCGGGACCCTCCGCCAGTTCGGCGAGCGCCGCGAAACTCCGCTGATGCCGGGGCGAATCCGCGCGAGATGCGTAGACGAGGATGTTTGTATCGACGGCAATCAATCGGCGTCCTCATACGATGCCTGCCGAATGGCTGCCCAATCATCTTCCGACCACGGCGGCTGAAGGCCGTTCCCGCTTACGGCGAGGTTCTTCAGTTCGTATTTCCGTGGCGCTTGCCGCTGCTGAAGGGCAGCCCGCAGCCCTTCTTCGACGATCTCGCGGAGCGTCGTCTTCTGCTCGGCAGCGAGCCTCTTCGCCTCGAGGAGGAGTGAGTCGGCGATGTCGATCGTAGTCTTCATATGGGTACCCATACTACCACACTCAGGAACGACCGGCGGCGCGGGCCGAACGCTCCTTGCGGCCTCGCTTCGGGCCGCCCAAGATTCATCCGAACGCCACCCCCTGCCACTGGAGGCTGCTATGGAAACGGTACTGCTCGAACGAGACCCGCTGATGCCCGGTCTGGTCACCATCACGCTGAACCGGCCCGACAAGTTGAACGCCATCAGCTTCAGCATGCATCAGGAGTTGCAGGCAGCCTGCCGCGAGCTTGCCGACGACGGGGATGCGCGGGTGGTCATCCTCACCGGCGCCGGGCGGGCCTTTTCGGCAGGCGCCGACCTCGGCCGTGGCGACGCAAAAGCAGCGCCGCTGGCCGCCGCCAACGAACAGGGCTCTCCGCTTGCCGAGCGGATTCGCAACAGCGCGGGCAACCGCACGGCTCTCGCGCTGGAGTCGTTGCCGCAGGTGACGATCGGCGCCGCCAACGGCCTGGCGATCGGCGGTGCGGTGGTTTTCCTCACTTGCATGGACATCCGTCTGGCAGCGGAGTCTGCGTGGTTCTCGATCCCGGAAGTGGACCTCGATATTCCCATGACTTGGAACTCGCTGCCGCGCCTGATGCGCGAACTTGGGCCGGCCCGGACGAAGGAGCTGGTGATGACCTGCGACCGCTTCGGCGCCGAGGATGCACTACGCTGGGGCTTCGTGAACCACGTGGTGCCTGACGCCGAGCTGCTCCCGCGTGCCCGCGCGCTGGCCGCGAAGCTGTTAGCGAAGGACCCGATGTCCCTGGCGATGACGAAGAGCACCATGAATGCGATCGCCGAGTCCCTGATCCCGGCGCACGTCACTCACCAGGACCCGGATTACCTTGGCTATGCACGGCTGCTCGCCAAGGAGCGGGCGGCGAGCCCGGGCAAGAGCTAAGTGCTACTCCTCGCGCGGACACCGGCTCAGGCCTAGCATTCGCAGCAATGCCTGACGCCTACGCGACCGACGCCCGCTTTTACGACGCGATCCATGGCGACCAGCGCGATGACGTCGGTCTCTGGCTTTCCTACGCTGGCCGGACGGACCGTCCGGTGCTCGACGTGGGCTGCGGCACCGGACGCATCGCCATGGAACTGGCGCGCGCGGGCTACGAAGTCGTGGGCATTGACCCGTCGCCGGCGATGCTCGCCATCGCTCGCCAGCGGGCCGAGGATGACGCGCTCGAGGCCGAGTTCATCGAAGGCCGGGTCATCGACCTTGCGCTTGAAGAGGGGCACTACGGCCTCGCGCTGCTGCCCGCCGATGTCTTTCTCTACTGCGCTGACGCCGAAGAGCAGGTAGCAACGCTTGCCCTGCTCGGCCGCTGCCTGCAGTTCAACGGCTTGCTCGCCATCGACTTGCCCGGACCAGCACTCTGGCTGGACCCGGCGACCAACGGCCAGCCGGTGCTCACCTTCAGCGGTGCGACCGAAGGCGGTGACCAGTTCGACGCCTGGCAGGTGCACGAAGACGACCTCGCCCTGCAAAGCCGCTGGCTACGCGTCAGCTACGAGCAGTCCGGTGAGGACGGGACAATCCGCCGCTGGCAGTCCGAGCACCAGCTTCGCTACGTCTACCGGTTCGAAATGGAGTACCTTCTGCGGCTGGCGGGACTGGCGCAGTCCGACGTCTACGGCGACTATGACCTCGGTCCGCTGACCAACGAGAGTGAACGCATGATCGTGATCGCGCGCAGGTTGCAGGGATGACGGCCCGAATCGTGGTGGACGCGATGGGCGGTGACAACGCTCCCCAGGAGATCGTGGCCGGCGCCTTGATGGCCGTTGGCGGACTGGGCGTCGAGTTGACGCTGGTTGGCCGCGTGGACGCTATTCGCGCGGAGATGGAAGGGACGACGGAGATCCCCGGTCTGCACATTGTTGATGCCCCGGATGTCATCGAGATGGACGAGCATCCCACAGACGCCGTCCGGGCCAAGCCGAACTCCTCGATCAACGTTGGCCTGCGGCTGGTCAAGAATGGCGAAGCGGATGCGTTTGTCAGCGCAGGTAACACGGGCGCCGCGATGACCGCTGCCCTCCTGACGCTCGGGCGCATCAAAGGAATTGGCAGGCCCGCGCTGGGCACCGTTTTCCCGACTGGCGACAACAAGGTGACGATGTTGCTTGACGTGGGCGCGAACGCAGACTGCCGCCCGATCCATCTCGTGCAGTTCGCCTACATGGGTGCGGCCTACATGGAACGTGCCTTCGGCCTGACGAAGCCGCGAGTCGGCCTGCTCTCCATCGGCGAGGAGGACTCGAAGGGCAACCAGCTCACGATTGAAGTGAACCAGGCGCTCCGTGGAAGTCGGCTCAACTTCATTGGCAACGTCGAAGGGAAGGACCTCACGAAGGGCGTCTGCGACGTTGCGGTGATGGACGGCTTCACGGGCAACGTCGTCCTCAAGACAGCCGAGGGGATGGCCGAGTTGATGTTCGGCGAGCTGCGCAAAGCGGTGGAACTGACCCCCTGGAACCGCGCCG
>JBDTVB010000159.1:0-5291 GCA_040007415.1 Anaerolineaceae bacterium | reverse complement strand
CGGGTTCGCCAGTGGGCGCGCGGCGATCGCCATCAGCACCATCACGCTGTCGTCGCCCGCGATGCGGTTCTCGTGGAGCAGGTTGCAGCCTTTGCAGCGGTGGATCAGCATCCATTCACCGCCGTTGCCTAAGAAGACTGCGAGCGGCTCCATGGGGCTGCCGCAACTCGCCTTGCGGTCGCCCGGGAAGTTATCTACATGGCGGGACCAGAGGCACTGGGGGCAGTGGTTGCGCTGCGTGGTGCCGAACGACAGCAGATCGACTGACTGCTTGCAACGGACGCACCTGAAGGTCTCTTGCTCTGCCATGGCAGCCAGAATAGCCGGGGACGCGGGTCAATCGCCACTAACACCGAGCCGCAGGCCCATGACATAGAACGGCGCGCCCTTTGCCGTGAACTTCATCTCCGCGATGAATTCGAATCCGAGGCCCGAGTAGAGATGGTGGGCCTCGCTGTCCGTGCGCGTGCTGAGCACGCATGTCCGTTCAGACCGACCGTCCAGGAGCGATTCGATGAGTGCGGTGGCGATGCCTTGCCGCTGGAAGCGGGGGTCCACGGCGAGTTCTACGAGTTCGTACGAATCGGCCAGCCAGTCCATCGCGCGGTTCGTGGGGAGGGCACGGGCGACGGTGTCGTGCCACCACTGGCCGCTGAGGCCGCGGTACCCGTAGATCATCCCGGCCACTCGCTCTCCGGATCCTGCCGCCGCGAGAGCACGAAACCCGAGGCGGCGACTATGTTCGCCGCGGAGGCGATCGCGAATCTCGTTGCCGCGATCCGGGTCACTGTAAGGAGGCTCGCTGAAGGCGTCCGCATAGACACGAATCGCCCCCTCGAAGAGGGGGCCGCTCGTTGGTAGCGGAATGACTTCGAGGTTCATCCGCGATACTGCGACTTGCCCCCAACCTTGTCCTTGTTCAGCCGCTTGTTGAGATGGAGGCCTTCGAGGATGAACTCTACCGCGGCCGCCGTCTCCGGCCCGGAGTTGTTGCGGCCGAGCTTATCAACTGCCTCCTGCAAGCCTTCTATAGTCTTTGCGAGCTGGACGTAGATTTCGCCCGGCGACATGTCTCCGACCTCAGCGGCAGCACCGGACTTGAAGCGGTTGACCACCTGCTCGAGTTCGCCAAGGTTGAAGTAACGATTGAAGACCGCGACAACCGCCCCCTGGATGAGCTTATCGATGATCTGCTCTTCGCGGCCCTCTTCCACCGTTTCGAACTCGACCTTCCCAGAGAGAGTGGGCACGACATACGGGAGGTCGCTGACGCGAGGGACGACGACGTCCTCGCCGGTCGTGATCGAGCGGCGGAGGGCGTTCGCCAGCATGCTTTCGTAGTTCGCAATACTGGCCCTGACGCTGACGCCGGACCGCTGGTTGACGTCCGGGCTACGGCGGGCAAGGCGGCTGATCTCAGCGATGACTTCCTTCATGTAGTCAGGCACAACGACGTGCACATCGGCCGGCACCGGGTGGTGCTCGGACTCCATGATCTCCATCTCGTGCTCGATCTTCGTTGGGTAGTGGGTGCGAACCTGGGCGCCGTAGCGGTCTTTGAGCGGGGTGATGATGCGTCCGCGGTTGGTGTAGTCCTCCGGGTTGGCACTGGCGACGACGAAGACGTCGAGGGCGAGTCGGATGCGATAGCCGCGGATCTGGACATCGCGCTCTTCCATGATGTTGAGGAGGCCGACCTGGATGCGCTCAGCAAGGTCTGGCAGTTCGTTGATGCAGAAGATGCCGCGATTCGTGCGCGGGATGAGGCCGTAGTGGATGGTCAGTTCGTCCGAAAGGTATTTCCCCTCAGCGACCTTGATCGGGTCCACCTCGCCGATCAGGTCGGCGATCGTGATATCGGGGGTGGCGAGCTTCTCGCCATAGCGCTTGTCGCGGTCGAGCCACTCGAGTTCCGCGGAATCACCCTCCCGCTCGATGATGTCGCGCCCCGCGCGGGTTATCGGTTCGAATGGATTCTCGGGAATTTCGCAGCCCCTGAGTACTGGGGTGGAGTCGTCGAGAAGGGAGATGAGCGAACGGATGATGCGTGACTTAGCCTGTCCTCGTTCGCCGAGGAAGATGATGTCCTGGCCGGCCAGGATGGCATTAACGATATGTGGTACGACGGTCTCTTCGTATCCGTAAACGCCCGGAAAGAGGTCTTCTCCGGCGCGGAGTTTTGCGATCAGGTTCTTGCGCATCTCTTCGCGCACCGGAAGCACTTTGTAGCCGGCAGCGCGGAGTTCACCAAGGGTACGGGGTCGTTCGAGAGTTGCCATGCAATCCCACTCCTCCTCCCAGCACCCATCGAGGGGCGCCGGAAACGCCGATGAATGGGGGCCGCCACTCGGCGCCACCACCAACCCGGCACCGCCTCGCGGCGGAACGTTTGCTCGATCATAGGGGGCCGCGTAGGGCTGTCAACCGGCCCACAATGCGCGATCGCGAGGCGACCGACGCCTTTCCCAGGCCGTTGTCTACGGCCGTCGGCCAGAACCGCCGGTACCGCACGGCGCGCCTCCGATTCGCAGACCGTTCATTCTCCCGAATCGAGTAGGTCCTCGATCTCGGCTAGGCGTTCGGGGCGGTTCGCGTTGCGAAAGCTGCGCAGCTCAGGGTCAATTCTGCGCACTTCGTCCTCGGAGACGACGATGGTTCTCAGCCCGGCGTAAGCGGGGACGATCCTGAGTGCACCAAGGGCGACCAGCCGGACAAACGGGGAGCGGCAGGTCGAGGGCCGGTAGACGGCGGCAAGCGGCTGCATGAATCCTTCGACGTTGGGCACTACGACATCAGCTTCGTGAGCCAAACCGGCGAGGAATTCGACCAATGCGGCGGAGAGCAGCGGTGCATCACACGCTGTGGCGAAACAGAGTTCCGTCGTCACCGCGCCGAAACCGGTGACGAGGCCAGCGAGCGGACCGAGCGCGTCGTATTCGTCGTCAACGACTGTCACAGCCACGGTGACGTCGATCGGTGGCAGCTGCTGCGACGGTGCTTTGACGATGACGAGGGCCTGGACAACCGGCTGCAAGCCCGAAACCACCCATTGCAGCAGTGGCCGGCCCCTGAGCAGCGCCGATGCCTTGTCGGTGCCGAAACGCGAACTCTTGCCGCCAGCGAGGATCAGGCCAGTGAGCGGAGGCACGGTCACAGGAAGTTCGTCACCGCGCGTCCCCTAGAATCGACTGATGGACCTGTACGAAGCATTCGCACTCTCCCCCGGCGCGATCGTGGCAGTTGTAGGCGGCGGCGGCAAGACCAGCCTCGTGCATGCACTCGCCGCGGAAGCTTCGTCCCGCGGCTTGAGTGCCCTGGTGGCGTCAACGACGAAGTTCACCCGCCCACGGGGCCGTGAGATGCCTCCGCTCGTGCAAACGACAGATGCAGGCGCACTGGAGACGGTTCGCGCCCGACTCCGTGGCGGCGCGGTACTGGCTCTCTCCGGGGGAAACGGGACGCACGCAAGGCTGACGGGCTTCGCTCCAGAGACCATCGACGCGTTGGGGATCCTGAGGCCGGGGTTGATCGCGGTTGAAGCGGATGGCGCGGCGCATCGGCCATTCAAGGCGCCTGCAACGCACGAACCGGTGATCCCGTCTTCCTCCACGCACGTGATCGTTTGCGTAGGGATGCCGGTGCTTGGCCACGAACTCGATTCAGCGTGGGTGCACCGTCCGGAACTGGTCGCAGGGCTGGCAAACGCCGCCCTCGGTGATCGGGTGACGGCAGACATGATCCATGCGGTCTTGCAGCACGAGTTGGGCGGACGGAAAGGCGTTCCGCCCGGGGCTCGCCTCTCAGCCCTGCTCAATGGGCCGACTACGCTCGAAGAAGAGCGCCTCGGCTCACACATCGCCCAACGGTTGGTCTATGGCGGCTACCACCGGGCGGTGGTCGCAAGCGCGCACATCAACGGGGATATCCGCGCCGTGGTGCGCTGAGACTGGGGCTGGCCACCCGTTCTCAGGGGGTGCGAACAACCGCCTCGACAACGCGGGCGCACTCGAGCATTTCCGGGATGACCAAGTACTCTTCCTTTGTGTGCTGGTTGTAGCCGCCACGACCGATGACAACGCTGGCGATACCTTTGCCGCGAAAGACGTTGCCGTCCGTGCCGCCGCCGACCGGGTGCGGGTCTGGAGTCATCCGGAGGCCTCGCAGCGCGGCGAACAGGAGTTGTGCAGCCGGGTCGTCCGGCTCCAGCTTGTAGCCGGGGTAGCCGAGCGAGAATTCACCCTCGATGCGGGCATCGGGATGGCGTTTGCGCACTTGCTCAAGGTGGTCTTTCGCCCTTGAGACGAGGGATTCCACTTTTTCGAATTCCATACTGCGCATTTCGCCATCAACCTGGCAAAAATCTGGCACGGCGTTGCGCACCGTACCGCCATGGATCAGCCCGACGTTTCCTGTGGTTTCGAAATCGATGCGCCCTTGCGGCAAGCCCAGAACGGCCTCGGCCGCGATGCTGATCGCTGGGACGCCCTTCTCTGGTTCCAATCCAGCGTGCGCCGACCTGCCATGCACCTCCACCGTGTACCCGTACGAATAGGGCGAAGAGCCCTGGACGCTCGACGGTGGGCCGCCACTATCGATCACGATTGCGACCTTCGCCGCGATTCGGCTGTAGTCCATGTTGACGGCGCCGACGAGCCCGATTTCCTCTCCCCGGCTGATCGCGACCTCGATCGGGCGCGCCGATACACGATCCTCGACCACGGACTGGATGACTTCGAGAATGACTGCGCAGCCAGCCTTGTTGTCTGCGCCAAGGACCGTCGTGCCGTCCGTGCGGATGATGTCTTCGCCGTCGAACACTGGGATGATTCCGCGGCCCGGTTCAACCGTGTCCATATGGGCCGAGAGAAGGATCGGCTCGCCGACGCCCTCATGGCGGCCAAGGACGTTGCCGTGCGCATCCTGGGAGGCGTTCAAGCCCAGCGCGCGCAGCCGTCCCACTAGCTCCACAGCAATCTCGTCCTCGTCGCCCGAGGGCGAATCAATCGCCACCAATTCCAGGAACGTCTTCACAATCCGGTCTCGTCGAATCACCGCGGCCACCTTCGCAGAAGCTTCGTGCAGCATAGCGCAGGACCCGATGAGTTCGACCCGTTTACGCCGCGTTCAACCGACCCTGCGATACTGTTTGCATGACGCTAGCCATCTCAACGCGAGAAATACTAACCTTGCCGCTCCGCTCGCACATCGCGCACGTCGGCACGAAGCGCCTGGCGATGTTGACGAAGGAGTGACTGATTTCTCTAGAAGAGCCAGAATCAGGAACACGCAAT
>JBDTVB010000158.1:0-5292 GCA_040007415.1 Anaerolineaceae bacterium | reverse complement strand
CACGGTGCGTCGTGAATTGCGTGACTCCACCAGCCGTCCCGCCTATCGCGGCCCCTCGGTCAGTTGTTGATCTGCGAAACCCCGCTTGCAGGCGGCGCCTGGGAGCAGCACGGCGTTGACATCGCGGAAGACGGCGGCTTGCCGCTCATCGGCAGCCGGCCGGTCAAGACCGGCGTCGCCGCCTTCGACCAACGCTTCACGGTCTGGGAGGACGGCGCGCCGATGCGTGCCGGGTGGCTCGATGCCCCGGCGCGCGTAGCCGTGACGGCACTCTTTGACAGTACACCGTTGTCGGGGTCACTGTGGGTACGCGGTGGACGGATGCAATACGTCGCCGTCGCGCCGAAGGGCGTGGACGGGGAAACACTGGCCAAGGTGTTGCACACGGAATCCGTGGTGGGGTTCGCCTTCGAACGCACCGTGGTGTGACGACGTGCCCTCACTTATAGGGGATCTGGCAGGCTATTTGTCTGTGAGACATATTGTGGCTGAAAGGAGCCTGAATGCCTCGGAAGGCGAAACCGACGAAGGACCTGTCGCCGGCACTGCCGGTGAGCAAGGAACTGCTGGATAAGTTGGTGACCGGACCGATGACACCAGAGCAGGTCGACACGATGCCCCGGGGATTGAACACGACGCTGCCGCAGTCCGAGCAGTGGAGCGGGAAGACCTCGTAAATGAGCGCGAACAGCGGCGCCCAGGCGATCGGTCGCCTCGTTAACGGCTGCTTCCCGGCAAATTGAGATGCGAGGGCGACCGTCCAGCCGACCCCAAGCGGCCATCAGGCGGAAGCGAAAGCGGATACCAGCACCAGAAATGGTCGACGCGCGTTTGCTGCAGGCGCAGGGAACCGACGGACAGGGCTGGCGGTCCCCGCGGCGCAACGGCTAGCGGCGTTGCGCCGATGATGGCGAAGAACGTCCAGATGGTACAAAGCAACGAGCACGTCGCACCACTCCACCAATTTGTCGACCACGGTCCGGGTGGGTGCGCGGATTGCGTCGATATATGACGCTGCTCACACCCGCTAGCTTACGGGCAATGTCATTTGCCCGTTGGACATTCGTCGCAACGTCACATCGAATAGCGGCTACGGTCGAACCTCGATCAATCCCGCATGGCTGGGGGCCTGAATCGCTGCATCACCTCGGCCACCGCTTCTGGCTGGCTGATTCCGAGTGCGTCAATTGCTTCGGCCATAGCCATGGTATCCAGGACTCGTCGCCTAACCGCCCACGCCGGGTCTGGGTTCGGTCGCTGCTGCATACGTTCCTGCCGCTTGAATCGGTCATTGAGATGCTTGGTCGTCTTTGCCAAGAACTCCACCGTTCCCCAATAGGCGGCAAAGAACTCCGGTTCCATTACCAGGAAACTCGGCACTAAATGCACGGTCATGGAGTCGGCGACAACCTCTTGCGGTTGAGGCGGAGTGCTGTCATCCATATGCGTTTCGTACACCCATACTGGAACGATCGCTCCGTCGGGGAATCCCTCCGGGTCCAAATTGCGGATCGTCACAATGGCCTCCGCCGCGTACTTTTGACCCGTTGGATCGTGCTCGAAACGCACTTCCACTGCCAACGCGATCGCGCCCGCACGTTCGTCCAGGAACAGGCGCCCTCTCCATCCCGGGATTGCCCATTTCGAGGCACCAACCGGAAACGGCTCGCCGGCCTCGAAGAGATCCTCCTCCGCAAAAGAGAACACGTGGGACTGACGCACGTTGTACACCTGCACAGCCTCGTGCAGTTCAATCACAATCGTTTCCGTCGGGAAAGGAGTCAAGTCACTGCCAAGGAATCCGCCATTTGAAAACGGAACCAGAGGGATGTCCGTACTTCCTATGCGGAGCCGGTAGCCGAGCTGGATCCGCGTCCTGCGGGTACGCAAAGCCATTCGGATTCTGAACGTCTTCTCGCACTCCTGAAAGTAACGCGTTCCCTTATGCTTCTTCCCAGGATCCTGGGCGAATGGCGTAAGGCCGCCAAGGTCTACGCTTTCCACTCCCGCCTTTCGTATGGCATATAAAGGGGAGCCGTCGATTCTTATTCCGTTCTTGAGGAGGCGGAACTGTGCGTTTGCCAGCCGCACAAATTCCGAGCCGGACACTCCCAAAGCTGCCGACTGCAATTGAGCGCGCAGCTTGACCAATTCGCCCAGGCCGCTTGCGACTACCACCTGATCCAGATACTGAGCTTGCCGCTGCGTCGCGGCTGCCAACGCCTTCGCCGGGTCCTTGGCCTTGATGTAGTCGTACCCGCCTCCCCACGCCTCCTTGAACAGACCGAAATCCATCAGCCCGACGGTGCCGACTGTCTCGAATCCGTCATAAAACGGCTCCCATGCCGCGGCGCCCGTAACTGGGTCCACGGCGCCCAGCACTATTCCCGGTGGCGCGCTCTCGCTTCCCAGTTGGTGCGCCTGAGGCCGGTAGGGGCTCTGCAGCAGTCCCGCCCCCGGTGCAGGCAGAGCGGAAATGCTGAAAGGCATCGGGTATCCCCCGTTCAGCCCTGCAGCAGGGCTTGCCACCAACATCGCGCTCCGCCACGAGTCGATGAACACCGTCAGCTCCTTGACGAGCAACTTGAGTTGCTCGCGATCGAATCCCGTCGATCGAAATGCGGGTTCGATCGTTACCGTCACGAGCATTCGCTCCGAAAGCGAGGAAAACAGGACGTCGATGTAGTGACCCGCATCCCAAATGCGGGCCTGGAGCTCTCGTGAGGTATCGGCCAAGTTGATGGGATCGCCGTCGGTCCGGCTCATGAATGGTGGCAGTGCTGCGTCTATCCAATGGTTTTGTTCAGGAACATAGCCGTACACTCTGCGCAAGAAGGCGATGCTCGCATTTTCGGGGCTAAGCATTTTGTTTAGCGCAGTGTCCAGTTCTGCAGTGCGTTCAACGAGGGCGTCCAGGATGTTGGGTGTTGGCGATAGTTGCGCGTTCTTCAGGGCGTTGCGCGCGCCTGATTGCGCTGAACGCCAATCCACGGCCTGAAGGTGCAGGCCCTTGATCTCCGACTCGACGAGGTAGTTGTAGATCTGATTCAATCGAGTCCCGATCTGCGCAAGAGCGACCTGCGTTGCGTCCTCCTTAGGCCCGAACACCCCTAGTTTGTTCATCAGTTCCACAACTGACGTTGCCACGCCAACTACTGAAACAATGCCGCCTACGATTTTCACCGTCGATTGGACCGCCTCCATCAAGTTCTTGATTTCCTCCGGAGTGAACTTGAGGAAGGTCAGCACGTCCCTCAGTGCCGGCAAATCGTCAGGCTTGCCGGGTGGTGCGGCATCAATTCCCGAGGGCCGTACGGAGAGGGCCGCAAGTCGGTCGGTCTCCAGGAGGGGGTCCCCGGGAAAGTAGCGAAGCGCGCGTGGAGTACCCAGATACGATGCCTTCATGACGAATTCCTCGATGTGTGTACTCTTATTCTGACCCGCGATGCGGGAGCGACAAGCGCAGTCCGGCGGACTGCGCGCCTGCGAGGTGCAGCATACGCTGCAGCAGCCATCGAACGGCGCCTCGGCCGTTGATCGAACTTCCCTGACCGACGCGGTAGGCCGACGAGACGCACGCACATCGACGACCGGCGAGCATCTGCCGATCCAGCCAGCCGGGGAGCGATCGGAGGTTCTGGCTACAGGTCAATCCGGCAAGCAAGGAGAAACCGCAGGTTCTGGCCGTTTCCCGCCGAACACTAGAGGTGGGGGCCGAACATGGTGCCGAGGTCGAACCTGGCCTGTTCGTCGAGTTCGATCGCCAGTCCTTCACGGGCAAGCGTGAGATGTTCCGGCCGCCGTGCAGGCCCGCATATGGCAGCTGTCACGTTCGGATGGCTTATGACCCAGGCCAGCGCCAACGCCTCGGTATCGCACCTCTGGCGTGCCGCCGCGCGATCCAATCGGGCCACCGATCTCCAATAGCGAACGACCGGTTTTCGGAATGCGAGCAAACTTCTGGTTGTGGCTTTTTCTGTTGAAAAACTCCGTTCGCGCTGCCACTCAGGAAATTACAGGCCCTATGAGGCGCGAAGCTTTATGGGTCGCGAGAGGAGACCCGGCCAGGTCGATGTCCCAACGCAGGGCCGCTAATCAACCCTGGCGACGATTGCTTGATGGCGTTCTCGACCGCATTCACGTTCGACGCAAAATTGCCGTCGATGTAATTTCGAGTTTTTCAACGAAATAGGCCGATAGTAGTCTCGCGCGGCGTTTCGCCTTGCGACCTGAGGCGGACGGCCGAGGCTGTACCAGGCGCCCGATTGACGCGCCGAAACGATCGCCATCCGAGGGATGGTTCGCGGTTAGCATTGCGGAACCACGTGCCATGCATCGGGGGGGGGCCATGAAGGAGTCGCTAATCGCAGGCTTGTGCCTGCTGCTCGCGAACAGCGTGTCGCTCGCGGCGCAGAAGTGTCCCGCTATCGAGACCCGGATGCTGGACCGGAGCTTTTCCGCAGTGGGCCCGTGGCGCGTCGTGTCCGGCGGGGCGGGCGAGTGCAGTTTCATGACGAGGAACTCGAGCGTCAACTTCGGCTTCAATCACATGGTGACGACCTCCACCGAGGGCGCCGCGACCGCAACGACCGAGTTGCGGCAGGCGGTTGCGGGAACGAGCCTGGTCGAGCCGATGCCGGCGCTCGGCGAGGGAGGATTCACCTACCAGCCGAAGAAGGAGAACGGGCAGGTCGAACCCACGTCGATGTTCTTTCAAGGGCATCGAGGCCGCGTCAACGTGTCCGGCTATCTCAACCTCAAGGAGGCGATCACGCCCGCGCAGCGGGACCTGGCCGCCAATCTGATCGCCGGGACGTTGGGCGTCGCCACCAATCCTATGGCGCTCGCGAAGGAGTCGAATTGCCGGTATCTCGACCCGAATCTCGTCAAGCGCCTGCTGCCGGCGGGCGAGGTGTCGACGATCGTGCCCGATTCGAACAATTGCGTGCTGTCGGCCGGCGGCAACGTCATTACCGTGGCGGTCATCAAAGACACGCGCGGCTGGGCGGCGGCGGAGCGCCTGCTGAAGAACGGCGGCTGCACGGTGGACACGCTATCGAATCTCGGGAAGGGCGCCGGGATTGCGCATCATTGCACTGTAGGCAATCCACGTGCAGAGGTCACGTTCGTGACTGGCAGCCGTAGGTTCAAGCTTCTCTATGTGCCTGCTGCGGAACCAAGCGCCGACGACCGCGCGGCGCTGGTGGAACTGGCCAGGGTCGCTGCGGGGAGATGAGGCGATCAATGCACGTGAGCGGGCCCGGCGATGGGTCAGGTCGCGTGTTTGCGCAC
>JBDTVB010000157.1:0-5304 GCA_040007415.1 Anaerolineaceae bacterium | reverse complement strand
GACGACGGTACCGTCGAGCTTGAGAGGGGCAGTGACGCCGTCGAGGTTGTAAGTCAGTACCACCGCACCAATCACGGTCGGAAGCAGTTGCACGTCGCCGGCTGTCGCGATTTGCGCGTCCGTCATGCCCACATCCGACGCCCCAAAATCCACGGTCTTGGCGGTGAACTGTTGGACGCCAGCCCCAGACCCCACCCCCTGGTAGTTGATCTGAACGCCCTTGGCGACCTTCTTGTTGTAGTCGTCGAACCAGGCCTGGTAGATCGGGGCCGGGAAGGTGGCGCCCGCGCCGTTCAGCTGCGCCTTGTCGTTCTTGCCCACGTCGGCCGGCAGTCCAGCCGGAGCCTTCGTCGCGGCTGGCGAGCCTGTGGCAGCCGTTGCCGCGGCAGTTGGGGTCTTTGTTGTGTCGTCGTCGTCGCCACCGCAAGCGGCGCCGAAGAGTGTCATGAGGGAGATCGCGGCGAGCAATGACACTGCCCACGTTCCCTTGCGCGTCGCGCGAATCTGCATCTTGTTGTTCCTACCCCTGAAGTGGTTGTGGTTCGTTTCGAAGCTTCTAAGCTGAAGGTAGAAAGTGGGAATTAACGGGACATTAACGGCGAAGCCGGACCAATCCGCCAGGCACCGCTGCTAGCCGCGCGATTTTACACTGCGTTTGCACGCCAACGCTTTGGCGCTTACGCAGGCAGCAGAGAATGCATCTGCAAGCGGGCGGAACAACGGCCCCATCCGCTCACACCCCTCTGGTGGTCGAGGGCTCCAGGCATGCCAACCCCGTCCCGGCTTCGGCCGGGTGGCAGGCCCGGAGCCCTCGGCGCATACTGGAAGTTCACTCCTCAGCTTCCGGCGGAGGGCCTTCGAGCAACAATGGCGCAAAAGATACTCGTCGTTGACGACGAACAGAACATTCGTGACCTGGCCACGCTCTACCTCGAAAAAGAAGGCTTCACGGTTGAATCGGCGGACAACGGCCGTGATGCCATCGCGCGCTTCGCTGACATCAAACCCGCACTGGTGATCCTTGATGTGATGATGCCCGGGATGGACGGCTTCGAGGTCTGTCGCGCCATCCGCCGCGAGCACGATGTGCCGATCCTGATGGTTACCGCCCGCAGCGACGATGTGGACAAGATCGTCGGCCTGGAAATCGGTGCAGATGACTACATGACAAAGCCCTTCAATCCGCGAGAGATGGTTGCCCGGGTGAAAGCGATCCTGCGGCGCTTTGAGGGTGGACGGAAACCGCAGAACGCGATCTCCATCGCCAACCTGTCGGTGGACAAAGCGCGGCGCGAGGCAACCGTTGATTCTCAACCGTTGGACCTTCGCACAAAAGAGTTCGACCTCCTGATCGCGTTCGTGGAGAACCCCGGCATCGCTCTCACGAGGGACCAACTGCTTGAAGGGGTTTGGGGCTACGACTTCGGTGGCGAAACTCGAACGGTGGATGTCCACGTCCAGCATTTGCGTTCCAAGTTGCAGAAAGCTCACGTCCAGATAGACACGCTGCGTGGTGTTGGCTACAAACTGATCGTAGGCTCTGCTCCAAGCTAGCCTTCGGAGGGTCTGTTCTGCTGATCGGCAGTCTCCAGGTCCGGCTGTTCCTCACGTACCTGGTCATCATCGGCGTGACCCTGGGGCTGGCGGCGCTTAGCCTCTTCCTCTTGCTCGGCGGCTACCGCAACTCGATCTCGTACGGCTCCCTGGAAGACCTTGGCCCGCTTGTGGACTCGCAGGCGAACGCGGAGATTCGTCTCGCCGTGGAAAGCCGCAGCACAATCCCCGACCAGACCCCACCCGGGTCCCAGGATCTGCTCCTCGCTCTCCGCTCCTTCTTCAATCCCAGCGAGGGCGAACGCTCGAACGGGCAAACTTCGCTCGCGCTCATCGACAGGGATGGGCGAGTGATCCCCGGCTATTCGGCCAGTCCGGCTGACTACTCGCTCGAAAACGCCATCGTCAAAGACGTTACCGATCCGAGCAGTTCACCCTCAGCTACGCGCAAGGCGGTCCACTGCCAGATCGAGGTGCCGGGCAAGCCTCCGCTGCTTTGTGTGCGCATGGCGCTCAGCCAAAAGGTGCTCGAAGCGTTCCCCGGGACGGAGGCCGCCGCAATCATCGTTGCGAAACCCGCGGCCAGCCTCGGCGAAGTTGTCGGCGACTTGATGCCGCGCTTGCTTTTCTCCGGACTCATTGGCGTAGCGGCGGCACTCGTCCTCGGATTCCTTCTCAGCCAGAGCGTTGCGGCGCCGTTGCGGAACATAGCGCGTGCCGCACGCTCGGTCGCCCGCGGAAACTATCGACAACGCGTCCCGGCGACTGGCCCGACCGAAGTCCGAGAGTTGGCTGCGAGCTTCAATCGGATGACTGAGGAGGTACAGCGCTCCCAGCAGACGCTGCGGGATCTGCTCGCTAACATCTCCCACGAACTGAAGACCCCTCTGACATCTATCCACGGCTTCAGCGAGGCGCTGTTGGATGGCACGATCGACGACCCACCGGGAATCCAGCGGTCGGCGCGAATCATCAGCGACGAATCTACCCGCGTCCTCCGCCTGGTCCAAGAGTTGTTGGACCTGTCGCGCCTCGAAAGCGGCCAGGTCTCCATGCAGCAGGACGACGTGAACCTGAACGAACTCTTCGAGCACGTCACCGAGGTGTTCGCGCTGCGCAGCGAGGACTCAGGGGTGAGTCTCGACATGAACCTGCAGGGCCGCCCGCACATCCGCGGCGACTTTGACCGCCTGGAGCAGGTGATGAACAACCTGCTCGACAACGCATTTCGCCACACGCCAAGAGGGGGCACCGTGCGCATCACCTCGCGCAATTTCCAGCCGGAGACGGTGCAGATAACGGTGAGCGATACGGGGTGTGGGATCTCCCCTGAGGAGGTACCTCACCTGTTCGAACGTTTCTATCGTTCCGGAAACGACGGGAACAACTCGAACGGAAGCAAGAAGGGCCATGGACTCGGACTCGCCATCAGTCGCGAGATCGTTCGTGCGCATGGGGGCGAGATCTGGGCGACAAGCGAACCTGAAAAGGGGACGACGTTTGTCTTCTCGCTGCCGACCGCGGGCCGCGTTACGCCGAAAGAGACAACGAGACGACGGCGGTAACTCCCTCTGCGTGCGTCGCCGGCCGCCCTACGGCGCGGGTCGGCACCGGCGAACCGAGTCCGGGCGCGCTTTCTACGGAGCCGTTCAACGAACCAGGTCGTCTGCCCGATGTTGCGCCCAGGTTGGACCGAGGAGCACAGTCAGTCTCCGCGCGATTGTGTCCATTCCGAAGTTTGAAAAGCCACCAACGCGGCCGCCCCACCCGGTGAGGATGATCATCATCCGGTAGAGCCCGAGCGCCTCGTAGTACTCAAGATTGTCGAGCGCGTCACCCGTCACGGCCGAGTACGCCTCTGAAAGCAACGTCCTGCCGCCTTCACCTGGCATCCCACCGAAGACGCCCAAGAGCGCTGCGTAGAACCCAAGGTCGGACCGCGGATCACCGATAGCCGCGAGTTCCCAATCAAGCACGGTAACCACGCGGTCGCCCTGGAACAGATAGTTGCTGGGGTTGGGGTCACCATGGAGGAACGCGTGACGGGCATCCGCGGGTTCGTTCCGCGCCAGGTAGTCGGCTAGCGCCACCAGGAGGGGCGCCCGACCGATCCGGAAGCCGTCGGCGCGCTCTCTCCAGGCTGCCAATTCGCACTCGATTGGCGGGGCGACGCCACCCGAGGGTGGGCCTCCCGGGAGGAGAAAGGCGAGCCCAGCCGCCCGCCAGTCAACGGCGTGAATCGTCGCGAGCATCTCGGCGGCGGCCGTCAACCTTGGTGACGGCCCATACCAGAACAGTGGCAGCGTTTCGCCCTTGACCCGCTCCATGAGGAAGAACGGAGCACCGAGGATGGATTCGTCGGTTTGGTGCCAGAGCACCGCCGGAACCGGGACGGCCGTCATGGCGAGCGGTCGCATCACTCGGAACTGACGGCCAACGTCGTAGGGGGCGAGAATGCCGTCTGAGCGCTGAGGACGGAGCACCAGTGGGACCGAAAACTCCCGCCCGTCGCAACGCACCTCGAGATCGATCCCGACCGTGTCGTTGCTGGCACCGGCGGGCATACCCGCCAGGCGGCCGATACGCACCTCGTCGGCTGAGGGGAGGCGACTCTGGAAGTAGGTGGTGAGCCGTTCTCGCCACGGCACTCAGGCGATCTCGGCGAGCGAAGCCTCGAGCAGCTCCGCCAACCGCTCCCACGTGTACCAGGGCTCCGATTCGTTGAAAGCCATCCATCCGCGGTAGATCACGCCAAGTTCGAACAGCCAGAGGGCGCGGAAGTAGGCCATGTTCGTTAGGGCTCGCCCGGAGGCCGCTTGATAGGCCAGCACGAACGAGGCCTCTTCGGCGGGGCCGAACGCAGCTCCCTTGAGATGCGAAAGCGCCACGAGCTGGCCGACGTCCGAGCGCGCGTCGCCTATGCGCGCCTGCTCCCAGTCCACCACGGCGACCACTTCTCCACCTCGAAAAAGGTAGTTGAAGATGTTGATATCGCCCTGGCAGAGTTGCAGATGTCCGTTTGCGGGGGCCGCCTTGCGGAGTTGGGCGAGCGCTCGCACGAACAGGTCTTCGTGTTGGCAGCCGAAGGCGGGCATGCGCGCGGCCACGGCCTCCACCTCGCCGAGCACTGCCGTTCGGGCATCCTGTGGTACGCCAAGGAACCCCAGCCCGAGCGCCCGCCAGTCAACTCGGTGAACCTCAGCTACGGCTGCCGTGAAGGCCGGGAAGCTGGCATCCGGCGCCAGCCCCATGTGGGGCGCCTGCACCCATTCCATGACGATGAATGGGGCGCCAAGCACCGCACGGTCAGGCTCGCTTCCCAGCATCCTGGGAACCGGCACGGCCGAGGCTGCCAGCATCCGCACGACCTCGCCTTCGCGGATGACGTCATACGGTTCGAAGATTCCACGCTCCCGCTGCAACCGCAGGGCAACGGCTGAGAATTCACCGCCGGAAACGTCAACCCTGCAGGTTATGTTCGAAGCGCCGCCATCAGCGACCGCAACCCCATGCACCTTGGCACGCGCAAAACCTGGCAGATGGCGCAACCACGGCTCGAACTCGGACGCTTCTGGAATCATGCTGGCGTTCGACCAGGCGCAGGCCTAGCCGATCCCCATGAGTTTCTTCTTCTTGCTTGCGACGTAATCGACCAGGATGTACTCGCCAAGTTTATCGGGCGTGGTGTAAAACACCCGGCCTTTGTTGATGCGGGCGACCTGGTTGACGAACTCCTTGAGGTAGTAGTTT
>JBDTVB010000156.1:0-5327 GCA_040007415.1 Anaerolineaceae bacterium | reverse complement strand
GCCCGCGGCCCAGGGCGTGCACCGCCTCGGCCACCTGCACCGCCAGCTCACGGGTGGGCAGGACGATCACGGCCTGCACGTTGCGATTCGCCGGGTCCACTGCCTCCACCAGGGGAATCGCAAACGCCGCCGTCTTGCCGGTGCCCGTCTGCGCCTGGGCGATGATGTCCTTGCCCAGCATCAGCGGTGGGATGGCGTGCGCCTGGATTGGGGTGGGTTCTTCGTACCCCAGTCCATCGATGGTTTGGAGCACTGCTTCGCTCAGGCCAAGGTCAGTGAAGGCGGTCATTGCGGCGGAATCCTCTTCTCGTCCTTCTGCGCGCGGCGCGGGCGAGGCCCACTCATTATCCGCTTCCTCGCGCTAGACGGGTTTGGGGTCCACGCCGATTCGGCTGGCGTATACTGGCGCTATGGCTTCTTCACCCACCACGACGGCCCAAACGTGCGTCTCCGCCTATCACGGCATGCGCATGACCGAGGACGAATACCTCGCGCTGCCGGAAGACAAGCCATACCTCGAATACATCGATGGATGGGTGTTACAGAAACCAATGGTCGATGCAAATCACAGTGACCTCGCCGTGGAACTTGTAGCCGCCTTGCGGGACTACGGGAAGCGCTCAGGCGGACGTGCCGGCATCGAACGCCGCGCCCACTTCGTTGCCACGCGCAACTACCGGTTGCCTGATGTCTGCTTCTTCGGGTCCGGTCGCCCAACAAAGAACGACTCGCTACCAACGCTCGCTGTCGAAATTCGTTCTCCGGGGCAGACCGCCAACGAACTGCGCGCCAAGTGCCGCTTTTTCCGCGCAAATGGCGTCGATGAGTGCTGGCTGGTGGATCCTCGCATGCGCACCGTCGAGCTGTTCAGCAGCGAAGGCGAGTTCATCCTCGGCGCCGACCAAACGCTCGTCTCCATCGCCCTGCCCGGCTTCGAACTGGTACTCAGCGAACTGTTCGCGGTCCTCGACCAGGACGCGTGAACATCACCTTTTGCGGCACGGCCGCCAGCGCCCTGACGCCCCCACGCGCCGCAACCTCCATCCTCCTCGAACGCGATACCGACGCTTTCCTCCTGGACTGCGGCCCCGGCTCTCTCTGGCGGATCATCGAATCGGGCGTCTCGCTGCGCCGCATCCACGCTGTCCTGATCAGCCACCTGCACATGGACCACGTCCAGGGCTTTCCGGAGCTGCTCGCCCACATGGTCTTCCCGAACGGCGTGATCCCCTCCGTCCAGGGGCCCAAAGGCACTGCCACCTACATCGCCCGCGCCGCCAGCCTCACGCAGCTCGTTTCGCGCCTACCCGGCGTCCCTGCCTACGACACTCCGCTACAGGTGCCGGTCCTCGAAGTCGCCGACGGCGATGAGCGCGAGCTGCTGGGCCTCGAAGTCCGCTCCGTCGTTGTCCCGCATTCGCCGGAACTGGTCTGCCTCGCCCGCCGCATCCGCTATGAAGGGCGCAGCCTCGTCTTCAGCGGCGACACCGTTCCCTCGCCCGAGATCATGGTGCCCCTCGCCGAGGCGGCAGACGTCCTCGTCCACGAGTGCTACTCCCCAGAAGGGATCGAGGACTGGGTGGAAGGTATGCGCCCGAACAGTCAGCAGGCGATTCGCGCGGCCTTCGCCGCCACCCACTCCGAGCTCAGCCGCGTCTGCGCGATCGCCAAAGAAGCCGGCGTGCGCAAGCTCGTGCTCACCCACCTCAACCCCGGCGAAAAGGCGGCCCGGCTGCTGGCGACGGCGGAGCGGCTCTTTCCCGGCGAAACCGCCATCGCCGAGGACGGCCTGGGGATGAGCGTCTAGGACTGGCGGCCGCACACCTGCGAGAACTGCCGGTGAGCGCACAGCGTTCAGGGGATGTTCGACTGGACCTCGCAGTTGTATGCGACATCCGTGCCGGCGCCACCGTAATGGGTCCAGCGTGAACGCCAGTTCCGGCGCGAAGCTGGCCTCCAGGGCGAGGCCGCCCACCGCGCCTCGGGTTTCGACGCGAGGCATGAGCGTGACGGTGTCATTAAAGACCTTTCCCAGGCACGCATGGTCCGCACCGGGCGAGTTGGCCGGCGCAATTCGTACCGGGTCAATCCCGATGCGCGCTTTGTGCATCCTGCCTTCGCTCACCTGCGCGTGGACGCCTTTCTCGCCGCCCTCGTGACTACGCCACACGAGCCAGGAGTGGACGGCGCACAGGCGTGACGCTGCACCCGCCGTAGAATCAGGACGATGGAACCAGAGCCCGAAGCCGCCGCGCCCGGGGGACGCAAGCATCGCCGCCCCGCCGGGCCGATGATCACCTCCGAGGACTTCGCTACGCTCCGCCCAGCATGGGAGGCGCTTCATGCCGCGGTGCCCGGCGCTACACCATTCACCCACCCGGCCTGGCACGAAACCTGGCTTCAACACTTCGGCGCGCGGTCTGTTCCGGTCTTCCTCTCGTTCCGGGTGGATCAGCAGCTCGTGGGCGTGGCCGCGCTGGATATGGCCAAGGGCGAAGCGCGCTCGCTCGGCGACCCGAACGTCCGGGACTACGCCGGCCCGCTCGTCGCGCCCGGTCACGAAGAAATGGCCGCCGCCGGGCTGCTGGAGTGGCTGACCGAAGACCTGACTCGCAGGGTCGAACTGTGGGGGCTGCGAGGAGATGGCTCTTTCGTTGGCGCACTCATGGCCGTCGCCGGGCCAATGGGCTGGCAGGCGGAACGAATCGCGGAGGCGGTGAGCCCGCAGATGGCGCTTCCGGCGGACTTCGAGACCTACCTCGCCGGGCTCTCCAAGAACGCCCGGCACGAGATTCGCCGCAAGCTGCGTAACCTCGCCGCCGCGGGCACGGTTAGCTTCGAGAGTGCGACGGACCCCGCCGCCGTGTCCGCACAGATCCCAGCCTTCCTCGAACTGATGCGCGTCAGCCGGGATGATAAGGATGAGTTCCTGGCGCCGGCGATGGAGGCCTTCTTTCGCGGCGTCACCGAAACGTTCGCGAGCCTTGGGCTGCTGCGGCTCTCCAGCCTGAAGCTCGACGGCGTGACGATCGCCATGACACTCGCGTTCGAATCCGCGGAAACGGCTTTCCTTTATAACAGCGGCTATGACCCGGCGTTTGCGGCCCTCGCCGCCGGGCTGCTTTCGAAGGTCCACGCGATCCGCGATTCCATTGCCCGTGGCAAGCGAACATTCGACTTCCTTCGTGGCGACGAGCCCTATAAGGCCGAACTCGGCGGGCAGCCGCTGCAGATCGTCACCCTCACGCTTCGCCAACGCTGACGGGCTTGCTCTTTTCTAGCCCTCGCTCACGCTACACTCGGAGTCATGCGCCGATTGACGTTCCTGCTTGTTGCCCTTGCCGTCCCCGCGATTCTGGTGCTCGGCGCCTGCGGAGGGGACGGCGGCTCCCCGGCGGCGACCGCCGCCAAATCGACCGCGTTCCCGCCCTCCAGCGACCCCGGCAAGAACGTCCCCGTTGAGCAACGGAACCAGATCAACGTCGTCATCGCCGGTTCTGATTTCTTCGTCGGCAAGAACAACTTCGTCTTTGGCATCACCGATAAGAAGGACAATCCGCAGGGCGGGGCGAAGGCGAAGGCGACCTTCTACGACCTGCGGGACCCGGCGAATCCGAAGCCCGTCTTCACCGTAGACGCCACGGCAAGCGCACCGGGCGTAGGCCCAATTGTCACCGTCACCCATGCAGACGGGCAGACGCATACGCACGGCGGCCAGGATGAGGGCCGCGTCGGCTACTACGCGCCGGTCACGTTCGACCATGCGGGTGGCTGGGGCATCGTCGTCCAGGCCGAGCTCAAGGACGGTACAAAGGGCACCTCCTCAGTCGGCTTCGATGTCTCCGCCAAGCCTGCCATCCTCGCCCCCGGCATGGCCGCCAAGAAGAGCGACAACCTCACGAAAAAAGACGTGACGGACATCAAGGAGATCGATTCCGGCACCCCGCCCAACGACATGCACGATGTGAAGATCAAGGACTCCATCGCCGCCGGGCGCCCGGTTGTCGTGGTGTTCTCGACGCCTGCGTTCTGCACTTCGCGCTTCTGCGGCCCCGTGAACGAAGAGGTGGAATCGCTGCAGAAGGATTACAAGGACAGGGTCGACTTCGTTCATATCGAAATCTGGAAGAACTTCGACAAGAAGCAGCTGAACGAAACGGCGACCGAATGGCTGATCCGCGCGGACGGCGGCCTATCGGAACCGTACGTCTACGTCATCGATTCGAAGGGCACGATCTACGACCGCTGGGAAGGGCCCGTGGCGCGCAACATCATGGAGCCGGCCGTCAAAGCCGTCGCCGAAGGCAAGACCTACGCGAAGTAGGCCGAGCCCGCAGCGCTAGCGGCCCGGCTGTTGGGCCAACGCTCCCAGCAGTTCGTACGTTGCCTCGCGATTGCCCTCCGGGCCAGCGGTGAGCACGGCGTTCAGGTCCGTCACCCCCACCTGGGCGTACTCCTTGAGCTGGGCCTCCACCTCGTTCTGGGTACCGATAATCGCCACATCGGCAGGGTTGGCGGCGCCGCCACGGTCCAGCGTCGCCCGGTACGAGGGCAGCACGCCGTACATCCGGTAGGTGGCGTTCAGCGCATCGCGGGCGGCGGCTGCATCTGAGGTGACCACGACGGGTACCATCGCCGCGATTCTCGGCAAGGGCCGCCCGGCCGCAGCCGCCGCCACGTTGATCGTGGGCGCCGCGACGTCGCGAAGGTAGGGGATGCCGCCCATCCAGGTGATCGTGCCATCAGCCATGCGGCCGGTGAGCCTCAGCATCGCCGGGCCAAGTGCCGCCACCAATACGGGGGGCTTCGTCGCCTCCGGCACCGTCACCTGCGCCGTCACGCTGTAGAGTTCGCCCTTGACCGAAACCGCTTCGCCTGCCAGCAGGCCGTTCAGGACGGTCAGATACTCACGCATGTGCGGCACGGGGCGGCTGTAATCCAGCCCCAGCGCGTTTTCGATGAAGACCTTGTGGCTGAGTCCGATGCCCAGCGTCAGGCGTCCGTTCGTCGCCGCCTGGGTGGTTAGTGCCTGGCAGGCGAGCGCGGTGGGGTGCCGCGGATAGGTGGGGATGACCGCCGTGCCGAGTTCGATCGTGCTCGTCTGCGATCCAGCGATGGCGAACATCGTCAGCGCATCAATCGCCATCACTTGCGGCAACCACGCCGAAGCGAAGCCTGCGGCCTCGGCCTGCGCCGTCTTCTCTACCAAACCGTGCAATGGGGTTGTGTCTCCCGGCATCGCCAGGACCAGTCCGATTCGCATCGCAAGCTCTCCGGGCGCGGTGTGCGCCAATCTCCGGAGTATACGTGGCGCAGCCGTTACTTCT
>JBDTVB010000155.1:0-5341 GCA_040007415.1 Anaerolineaceae bacterium | reverse complement strand
GGCGCGGGCGAAGCGCTCATACCGCAGGGCGTGCTCAGCGGCGCCGTGCGCGATGATGACGATTGCGCCCGGCTTTGCGCAGTTCCACCGGTATGCGGTGATCGGGAGGGCGTCAACGGCGGAATCGAACTGGAACGTTTCGTCGGGCACGTGAATCACCTGCTAGTTTGGATGTGAAAGATGCGGCCGGGAACCCGAGATCAGTCTGCCAGCTTCACCATCATCTTGCCGGTGTTGAGCCCGTTCAGGAGACCGATCAAGGCGCTCGGGGCGTTCTCGATTCCCTGGTAGACGGTCTCTTCGTACTTCACCTGGCCGCTCTTCAGCCAGCCGGTCATTTCGGCCTCGAACTGTTCGCGGAGATGGAGGAAGTCCGTGGCAACGAAGCCGCGAAGCATGACGCGGCTGTAGATGATGTTCGAAAGGCGCGTCACCGGGGCTGAGATGGAGCCGAAGTTGTTGTACGCCGAGATCATCCCGCAGACCGGGATGCGGCCAAGGGTGTTCATGCGCGGGAGAGCGGCGTCCAGGTGGTCGCCGCCGACGTTGTCGAAATAGACATCAATGCCGTTGGGGGCGGCCGACTTCAGTGCCTTATGGATCGGATCGGTTTTGTAGTTGATCACGGCGTCGAGCCCGAGGTCATCTCGCAGCCACCGAACTTTTTCATCGGACCCGGTGCTGCCGATCACGTAGCAGCCCTTGAGCTTGGCGACCTGCACCGCGACCGAGCCGACCGCACCGGCGGCCGTCGAAACGAAGACCTGCTCGCCGTTCTGCAACTTGCCGATCTCCAGCAGCCCACCGTAGGCGACGAAACCGGAACCCCCGAGCACGTGCATGTAGACAGTGAGCGGGAGCGCCGGGTCGACGTCCATCCTGGCCATGCCGCGCCCGTCAGAGTTGAGGTATTCGCGGAACGACCAGCGGTGTTGAACGAGGTCGCCTTCCTTGAACTGCGCGTTTCGCGATTGGACCACGCGTCCGATCGCGCCCCCGCCCATCGCTTCGTTCAATTCCTGGCCCACGGAAAGGCGCGGTCGCATTGCCGGATCGATGGAAAGATAAAGGTTCTGGACCTGTATCTCGCCCTCGCCGGCATCCGGGACGGTGGTCTCGAGGACGGCGAAGTCTGATTCGATGGGCATGCCATCTGGGCGGCTGGTGAGGTGGATTTCGCGGCTGGTAACGGGCATGGCATTTCTCCGACTGGTGGGTTGTAAGCAAGAGAAGCCTACGCGATGCATGGCCGTCCCGCTCCTGGCGCGCGAGTGAACGCGCCGGGAATCGGCTAAACTTCTTGCCGTGCCAAACGTCGAGTCCTCACTCCTGAGGCCAGAGCCCAAACGATGACCGCAGCTTCCGTGTCGGCCGGGTCGATCGAGGGCTTCGGGCTGGAGTTGCGCCCCTGGGACGCTGAGCTCATCGGCCAGATGGCCGAGTGGGGCGAGCGGGGCTTCCCGTACCACGCATTCGACATGGGGCACCTCCGAGACCCGGCAAAGGCTGAGGCCGCGCTTCAATTCGCGCACCAGACGAGCCCGCATCGTCACTATGTGGCGTGCGAGGATGGGTTCGCAGTGGGCCGTGTCTCCATCAACCTGCAGGACGTTTCGGGGCTGTACATCTGGGCCGTACACGTGCCGCCCGAGCACGCTGGGCGGGGAGTCTGCCGCCGCATGCTGGCGGCGCTGATGGCTCATTTTGAAGATGTCCGGCCGGATGCGCCGGAGTTCGTCCTTAGCTCGAACACGTTCGCGGAGCCGGCTCACCGCGCCTATCGGGCGCTCGGCTTTGAGGTGGCGGAGACGCGCTGGCATTTCGACAAGGAGATCGCCGAGCGGCTGTGGAAGGTGGACCCGGCGCGGCGCGAACCAATAGCCCGGCACATCCGTTTCTACAGCGGCCGCTGGCAGGTGCGTACGTACGTCCTCAAGCGTCGTCGCGGCACGCCAATGGACGTAGGCGTCAACAGGGGGCTTCGTAACGGGGTTCCAAACCGTGTGAACGGCGCCTGAGACGCTATGATGGCGACAGTTTCTCAAAGGGGAGACCCAATGGCTTCTATTCGCTACCTGGTGGACGACGTTGACGCCGCGGTCACCTTTTACACGGAACGCCTTGGGTTTGTGGTGGTAACACACATGGGCGCGCCGTTCGCGTCAGTCCAGAAGGGCGACCTTACCCTCTGGCTGGCCGGGCCACGAAGCTCCGCCGCTCGCCCGATGCCCGATGGCCGCCAGCCCGAGCCGGGCGGCTGGAACCGCCTGGTGATCGAGGTTGCCGATATTGCCGCGGTCGTTGCGGACCTGCGAGCCCACGGCGGCACGTTTCGGAACGACATCGTCACGGGGCCGGGCGGCCAGCAGATCGTCTGCGAAGACCCGTCCGGGAACCCGATCGAGATCTTTCAGCCGGCCTAGCTACTCACCGATGATGAGGTGTTCCTGGACGATGACGCTGAAGCGCGTCGAGAGGTCAAACAGGTTCTTTTCGTCTTCAAGCACCACTTTGAGCTGCGGTGAGCGGTTGGACAGCTTCATGTCCTCTTCGGTCTCGAACCAGGCTTCGGCGAAGCCGTCGTAGGCCATCTCGCGCCCACTGCCGGAGAGGTCTGGTGCGAGGTTGATGACGTACCGCTTGATGCCAGGCACGCTTCGCGCCTTGTTGGCGTGGGTGGTGGTCCAGTACTTCCCGAACTCCTCGCGGGACATGCCGGGTTTTCGCTTCGCGCCAAAGATCATCTTGTACATCGCCATCGCCTCCGTGGGGATGCGCGCCATCCTACGGGTTTGGCGCGAAGCGTGTGGCAGGACGGCCCCTACCGTCAGGCCAGCCCGAGGCGCCGGTCGTTCTCCTGCCAGGCGACGTCGTTGATCGCCATCAGGCCGCCGGCGACAAGCGAGTGCCCGCCAAGGAGGACCGGGATGGGGGCCTTCGCGGCCCCTTCGGTGAAGCGCCGGAGAAAGTCGTCCTCGATCACCGGGTAATTCAGCAGGTCGCTCTGGAAACGGTCTTCACGGGTGGGCTCGAGCCCGAGGTGTGCTTCGATGACGCGGGTATCCAGCACCAGCGCATCGCCGAGCAGGGCCATCCTTTCGAAGAAGCGCTGGATACCCAGCTCTTCGAGCAGAAAGCCCAGCACAGAATGGGCGCGGTAGGCTGGGCCGGCCGTCGCCAGTCCCCGCTCTTCACTGAACATCCGTACCCGGCAGGCGGTTTCGCGCTCAAGGTATTGCCAGGTCATGGCACCGACGCGGCCGGCGACCACGACCTGCGCCGTGCGGTCGCAGAGCAGCGGGAGGAACGCGCGGTAGCGGTGGGCGGTCTCCGCGGAGGCCGTTGCGGCTTCGGCCAGTTCTGGCTGCAGACCCGGCGTGAGCGCCAGGACCGCCAGGTCGGATGGCGTATCGAGGTCAAACTGCGTGGCGGTGGTTCTCGGCAGGATAACCGAGGCGAGGCCGGCATCATCGCGCAAGCGGCGCGGCAGAATGTTGTCGCGGCCGACTGGCGCTACCCGCTCAATCGCTTCGCCGGGCGTCCACGCCGTGATGTCCGCCGAAAAGAAGTTGTTCGTCACGAAGCGAGCGTCGCGGGCGTCGAGCTGTTCAACGATGAAGCGGAACTCCTCGACTCCGAGTAGTGGCACGGAGCCGGAGCCCATCACGGCTGGCCGGTGAAGCCCGTAACGCGAAACCAGGCCGCGAAGGCGCGAGTCGAAATCGAACAGCTCGCCGGGTGGATCGACGTCCATGAGGACGTTGGGAGCGAACGGTTCGAACGCTAGCGGGTCGTCGGTGGCGATGATCACCGCCTCGAAGCCAGCGGCGAGCGCGCAAGAAGCGGTGCCCCTGGTGGCGGCGATCCGTGCCCTGGCGACCATCCGCTCAGCGGTTCCATCGCCGGTGCCGCCGTGGAGGATGATCAACACGGGACGCTCGAAAACCATGCTTGCAGAATACGCCGGGCGGGCCGTTTGCGCCCACCAAATGGTATGCTCGCGGCCACTTCCGGATGGAGACGAATCATGGCGTTGGCTGACCTCGAACAGGCGAAACAGGTGGCTGAACGGGCCGTGGAAGCTGCCTCCAGCGACCTGCGTGCGATCAGCCTGAGCATTCACGCCAGGCCAGAGCTGAACTACGAAGAGCATCACGCCCATGCCGTGTTGACGGATTACCTGGCGGCCGAAGGCTTCGCCGTGGAACGCGGCGCATATGGCCTGCCGACAGCGTTCAAGGCCGTGACCGGCAGCGGCAGCCCGACGATCGCCGTGTTCTGCGAATACGATGCGCTGCCTGGGATCGGCCACGCCTGCGGCCACAACCTGATCGCCATCTCGGGCCTTGCCGTTGGCATGGCGCTGAAGGCGGCGTTGGGGGAAGGCAACGGCACGGTGCTTGTACTCGGTTCGCCGGCAGAGGAGGGCGGCGGCGGCAAGATCCAGATGATGGAGAGGGGCGCGCTCGCGGGCGTTGACGCCGCGATGATGCTCCACCCCTCGCCCGGCGACGCCGCCTGGCCGAGCATGATCGCCCTCGAACAGGTGAACGTGGACTACTACGGGCGGAACGCCCACGCCGGGGCCTCGCCGTGGGCAGGCGTGAACGCCCTGGACGCAATCGTCATGGCCTACACCTCAATCTCGGCGATGCGTCAGCAGATGAAGCCTACGGACCGTGTGCATGGCGTTATTACGAAGGGTGGCGAGAAGGCGAACATCATCCCGGATCACACGGCGGCGCAGTTCCTCATCCGCTCCAAGACGCTGGCTGACCTTGAGGAGCTTCGCGGGAAAGTGATGGGCTGCTTCGAAGGCGCGGCGCTGGCTTCTGGCTGTCGGCTGGAGGTCACTCCGCCCGGGCCGGCGTACGCCGACGTTTCGACAAACGACGTGATTGCTGAGGCTTACTGCGAGAACATGGAACGGTTCGAGATGCGCATGCCGTCCAAGGCCGCCACCGAGGGACTCGGCGGCGCGAGTACGGACATGGGCAACGTGAGCTACGTGGTACCCAGCATCCACCCAGTGTTTGGCATCCCGGTTGAGGCGGGCGTGGGCAACCACACAGCTGGCTTCACCGCCGCTGCGGCGACCGAAGAGTCCCACCGGGCGACGCTCCGCGCCTCAAAGGCGCTCGCCATGACGGCGCTCGAGCTTTACGCAAAACCGGAGATGCTGAAGAAGGCGTGGGGCGGTTTCAACGAGAAGTGACGCCGACGAAAGTAAGACAGCGACAACTCTTGTCGCGCGTTCCTCGTAACGTCATAACCCGTGAAGGGTATCAAGGAATCGTCTAGTTTTGGCCGACGCGACGATAACGCATGGTTCTATTACGAT
>JBDTVB010000154.1:0-5346 GCA_040007415.1 Anaerolineaceae bacterium | reverse complement strand
GCTCACCGGCCGGGTAACAGTGACGGCCCAGAATCACGGGTACGCGGTAGATCCTGATGGCCTTTCGGCGGCGGCGTACGTCAGTCACCTCAATCTGAACGACCAGACGGTAGAGGGCATAGCGCTTCGTGATGAACCGCTGCTGACGATTCAGTATCATTCGGAAGCTTGCCCGGGGCCGCTCGAAAACGCAGTGATCTTTGATCGCTTCGTGACGATGATGGCCGCGGTGCGTGGAGGAGTGTCATGACCAGGGCAACCGAAATCCGGAGGGCCACCGACAGTGACGCCGAGAGCGTCGCAGCGATCATCCGCGGCGTTGGGGGCGTTGACGGTGAGAACGTCGGACTGACCGGCGAATTCAACGCGGAGCGTGCCCGCGGCTGGATCCGGCGGCTGGGCGACGAAGGCTGCCTGTTCATCGCCGTCGATGGCAGCATTCCTGTCGGGTTTGGCGCGCTGGACTTCGACACCGCCGAACCCGAGGTGGGGCTGCTCGGCGTGTGGATTCTCCGGGAGTACCGGCGTCATGGGCTGGCGACTGACCTGGCGGACGCGATCCTGGAATTTGCCCGTGATCACGGCTACAAGCGTATTCGTGGGCGACTGCCCGACGGAAACGAGCCGGCGCTGAGCTTCCTTTCGTCAATCGGCGCGATGGTGCCGCTTCGCAACCCGGACATGACGTTCGAACTGCCGCTTTAGGCGCCTCCCACGGATTGGACGATTTGAGATGAGCAGCAGCGTACGCGGGAAGACCGCGCGTCGGAACAACGCCCCGATCCGGCCACGCAAGCCGGCCACGAGCGTTCCCGACCTCATCTTCACCGTGGCTTTCACAGGGTGGACGATGGCGGTTATCTTCCTCGCCTCATCGTTCTTCGACGACGATGTGACGGCGGGAGAGGCCGGCCAGGTCTTGGCGCGCCTGTTCGCGGGCGCGCTGGCGCTGACGTCCGCGCTTGGATTTGTACTCGGACTGCTGCTTCTGCGGGACCAACGCGGCCAACGCGACCACTACGTGGTCCCGGCGCTCCTGGGCATTACGATCGGGGTGCTGGAAGCGTTTCTCTTTCTGTGGGCGGCGGCGGCCCTGCTGTTTGCGCCTTTCCTGCTCCTGATCTTCGCGTTTCGCGGCGTGCGCCGCACGATTTCACGCTCACTCACCAAGCGCAGTGGCGCCAGAAGGTAGAACGATGATGATGACCCCTCCGCTGCGAGCCGCGTCCGACGCGAGTGCTGCCTATCAACGCGAAGTTCATGGGAGCGCCGTTTGAAGCCAGCGAGCGTCCTGATCATCGGGTCCGGCCCAATTGTGATTGGCCAGGCCGCCGAGTTCGACTATGCCGGAACGCAGGCGTGCAAAGCGATGCGCGAGGAAGGCGTGCGGAGCATCCTCGTCAACTCCAACCCTGCCACGATCATGACCGACCTGGATGTTGCGGATGCGGTCTACATCGAACCGCTCACCGTTGCCGTGCTCGAACGGATCATCGCCCGCGAACGGCCGGAAGGTCTCTTACCGACGCTGGGTGGCCAGACTGGTCTCAATCTCGCCGTTGAACTGGCCAATGCGGGCATCCTTGAGAAGTACAACGTGCGGCTGTTGGGAACCCCGCTAGAAACGATTCGGCGCGCCGAAGACCGCGAGCTCTTTCGCGATATGCTCACCAAGCTCGGCGAACCGGTGCTGGAAAGCGAAGTGTGCACGACCCTGGACCAGTGCGTGGCGGCGGCCGAGCAGATCGGTTTGCCTGTGGTGATTCGGCCGGCGTACACGTTGGGGGGCACCGGAGGCGGGATGGCCTTCACGATGGAGCAGCTCCGCACGGTGGCAGCCGGGGGACTGGCCGCGAGCCCGATCACCCAGGTGCTCATTGAGAAGAACCTGCTGGGCTGGAAAGAGGTGGAGTACGAGGTGATGCGCGACGGCGCGGGGAACTGCATCACCATCTGCAACATGGAGAACCTGGACCCGATGGGCGTCCACACAGGCGACTCGATCGTCGTCGCTCCCAGTCAAACGCTGAGCGACAAGGACTATCAGATGCTCCGGTCCGCAAGCCTGCGGATCATCGACGAACTGGGGATCGAAGGCGGCTGCAACGTGCAGTTTTCGCTGGCGCCGCGAAAAGATGTGCACGGCTGGGATGGCGACCCCACCAAGCCGCTCCCGTACCACGTCATTGAAGTAAATCCGCGCGTTTCGCGGTCTTCGGCCCTTGCTTCGAAGGCTACGGGCTACCCGATCGCCCGCGTCGCCGCCAAGATCGCATGCGGAAAAACGCTCGACCAGATCCCGAACGCGGTTACCCGACGCACCACCGCAGCGTTCGAACCGGCGCTGGATTACTGCGTGGTGAAGATTCCACGCTGGCCGTTCGATAAGTTTGCGCTGGGCGACCGCCAGCTGGGTACACAGATGAAGGCCACCGGCGAAGTGATGGCGATCGACCGCACGTTCGAGGCGGCGCTGAACAAGGCTGTGCGATCGCTGGAAGTAGGCGGCAAGAGCCTTCTCTGGGAGCGGCCTGAATGGCGAACCGGCGGCGAGTTCCCACTCCACGCCACCGACGAGCGGCTGTGGGCGCTGATGGCTGCCCTAAGGCGTGGCGCTGAGACGATGGACCTATCGCGCCAGACGAGCATCGACCCATGGTTCATCGAGCGGCTCGGGAACCTGGTGGCGATGGAGAAGCGGCTATTGAACGAGCCACTCCATGCAGACCTCCTCCGGGCCGCAAAACGTCTCGGCTTCTCTGACGAGATGGTCGGGCAACTCGCAGACCGCCTGCCCGAGCAGATACGAACACTCCGTCATGAATGGGAGATCCGGCCCGTCTACAAGATGGTCGATACCTGCGCAGCCGAGTTCGACGCGGTCACGCCCTACTTCTACAGCACGTACGAGACAGAAAACGAGTCGATTCCCGAGGCGGGTGCTGCTGCTGTAGTCATAGGGAGCGGGCCGATCCGGATCGGCCAGGGCATCGAGTTCGACTACGCGAGCGTCCACGCAGCGTGGGCTCTGCAGGAGGCAGGCCTGCGCTCGGTGATGGTCAATTCGAACCCTGAGACGGTGTCCACCGACTTCGACACGAGCGACCGCCTCTACTTCGAACCGCTGGACGAGGAGTCTGTCCGGGACATCATTGAGAACGAACAGGGGGACGAGGCGGAGCCGCCGGCGAGCATCGTTCAGTTCGGCGGGCAGACGGCGATCAACCTTGCCGAGCCGCTGCGGCGCGCGGGGCTGCCGATCATCGGTTCGAGCGCGGAGACGATCGACACGGCCGAAGACCGGCGTCTATTCGAACGCTTTCTGCAAGACCTCGGAATCCCTCAGCCGCCGGGGGCGGCGATCCTCACAATCGAAGATGCGATGAAGACCGCGCAAACGATCGGCTACCCGGTGCTGGTGCGCCCGTCATACGTCCTTGGGGGGCGGGCAATGGAGATCGTCCAGAACGCCACCGAACTCGTTATGTACGTGGCGGCGGCGGCGGAAGTCGCGCAAGGCAAGCCCATCTTGATCGACAAGTTCCTCGAAGGCCGCGAAGTCGAAGTGGATGCAATCTGCGACGGCGAATCGGTGCTGATCCCAGGCATAATGGAGCACATCGAAAAAGCCGGCGTTCACTCCGGAGATTCCATGGCTGTCTATCCGCCGATCAACCTCGACTCGGAAGAGCGTGAGGCAATTTGCGACTACACGCGGCGAATCGTGCTGGGCCTGGGCGCTATCGGCACCACGAACATCCAGTACGTGGTGCTCAATCGCAAGGAGGGTGAGGGCGCGCGCGTCTTTGTGCTGGAGGTGAATCCGCGAGCGAGCCGGACGGTACCGTTCCTTTCGAAGGTGACGGGGGTGCCGATCGTTCAGCTGGCGGTTGGCGCGATGCTGGGCAAGAAGATCAAGGATCAGGGCTACCCGGACGGACTCTGGCCGGAGCGAAACCTGGTGGCAATCAAGGCGCCGGTGTTTTCGATGTCCAAACTGGCCGGCGTAGATACCCATCTTGGCCCGGAGATGAAAAGTACGGGTGAGGTAATGGGCATAGACCGGACATTCGCGGGGGCGCTCGCGAAAGCCCTGCTCGCATCGGACATGGCGCTGAAGCCGAACGCGAGCATCCTTCTCAGTATCAGCGACCGCACGAAGGCTGACGCTTTGCCGCTCATCAAGCAGCTCGCCGCGGCCGGCTACCGCCTCTACGCCACAGAGGGAACGACACGCATGATTGAGGCACTGGGGCTTCCGGTCACAACTGTAACCAAGGTCCTCACAGGGGAGCATCCGAATGTCGTCGATGTGATCGTGGATGGAACGGTGCAGGGCGTGATCAACACGCCCGAGGGGCGGATGACTGGTTCGCTGCGTGACGGCTTCCACATCCGCCGCGCTGCCGCCGAGAAGCGCATCCCTTGCTTCACGTCAATCGATACGGCCCGGGCAGCGATTGAAGCGCTGACCAACGCCGCGGAGTACGAAGTCGCAACCCTCGCGGAGTACGTGGGCCGATGATCATCGAATCGGCGACAGTCCTTTCGACGGAGCAGGCGTGGGCCGGCGCCGCCATCACCTGGTTTCAGGCGCCACAGCTTTCGGCGCACGTGGAGCCCGGCCAGTTTGTGATGGTCCATTGCAGCGCTGAAGGCACCAACCCGATGTTCGCACGGGCCTTCAGCTACTACCGCATCGATAGCGACCGTTTCGCTCTGCTCTACAACGTGATCGGGAAGGGTACCGGTTGGCTGTCTCAACGCCGCCGGGGCGACCAGGTGCGGATGTACGGGCCGCTGGGCAACGGCTTTCGCCTGCCTGACTCGCCATCGAACCTGCTGCTGGTTGGTGGGGGGGTAGGCGTTGCGCCACTGGTGGATACGGCGGTGCGCGCAGTTGCGGCTGGTCACCATGTAGTGGCGATGATGGGCGGGCGCAGCCAGACCCACGTCCTTGCGGCCAGCGAATGGCCGAAGGAGGTCGAGTACGTAGTCGTTACGGAGGACGGCAGTGCCGGTCCCAAGGGCTTCGTGACCGAACACCTCGGCAAGTACCAGGAGTGGGCGAATCGGATCTACGCGTGCGGCCCGAACGCGATGTTCGAGAGCCTCGCGAATGTCCTGCGCGACAACGGCCGGCGCCAATCGCCGGAGATCCTAATGGAAGAAAACATGCCGTGCGGTTGGGGAATCTGTTACGGCTGCGCCGTGCTCACCAAGCACCACGGGATGAAGCTCTGCTGCAAAGACGGGCCGAGATTCAACCTGTTCGACGTGTTCTAAGGCGTTGAGGCTGCTACTGCGCGGACGCCTTGAGCGCGTCGCGGAGCATCTCCAACGTCT
>JBDTVB010000153.1:0-5361 GCA_040007415.1 Anaerolineaceae bacterium | reverse complement strand
TCGCCACACCGTTTTTCGAGAACGGCACCATCAACCACTCGGGTAGGGATTCTCCTCTCCACTCGATGGTGGATCGCCGCGCGCCGCGCGTGCGCAAAAGCCCGCCTATCGGCGGGCCTAGGATGCTATCGGTTGTTGGCGGAGAGGGGGAGATTCGAACTCCCGGTGACTTTCGCCACACCGTTTTTCGAGAACGGCACCATCAACCACTCGGACACCTCTCCACTCAAGAGTGTAGCAGCCGTGGGCCCACGGAAAACCGCGCCTCCACGTGGCGAATCCGGAAGCGGAAATCCTCTCGTTTCAAGCGCAGCCCGGCCCGCGCTTTACGCCACCCCGGCCGTCGCCTTCGTCCGCTGGCGAATGAACGCGCCGATCTTGTCCGTCGCCTGGTGCGCTTCGGGCAGCATGGAGAATGCCTGGAAGACGTGGAAGAGCTCCGGCCACTCCTCCAACGTGACATCCACCCCGGCCGCCGTCGCCCTGGCCGCGAAGCGCGAGGAGTCATCGAACAGCGTCTCCGCTGCGCCCACCTGGATTAGCAGCGGCGGCAATCCGTGCAGGTCGGCGTAAAGCGGGGCGGCGAGCGGTGTCTTCGGGGCGGCGCCGTTCAGGTACTGCTTCGCCATAGCGACCAGTTCGGCTTTGTGAACCATTGGGTCCAGCGCATCGCGGCTGATCATCGAATCGCCAAGCCCTTCGAGGTCAACCCACGGCGAGAGAGCGACCCCGGCTGCCGGCAACGGATCGCCCGCGTCTCGCAACGCAACGAGTGTCGCTAGCGTGAGGCCACCACCCGCCGAATCGCCAGCGATGACGATGCTGGCGGGCGCTACGCCCTGGGACAGCAGCCAGCGGTAGGCGGCGACGGCGTCGTCGACCGCCGCCGGGAAAGGATGCTCGGGCGCCAGCCGGTAATCGACTGAAAGTGCGCGCGCGCCAGCTGCGCGGGCGATGCGTGCGACCAGTTCGCGGTGAGAGACAAGGGAACCGATGACGTAGCCGCCGCCGTGGACGTAGAGGACGACGCGGCCAGCATCAGCGCCAGGCACATCAATCCACTCGGCGGGCACGCCGTTCGCCTTCAGGGGCGTGTTCGTCACATCGGCGGGCAACGGGTTCATGGCCGCCATACCATCGATCCCAGCGCGCTGATCAGCAACCGACATGTTCACATCTGCGATCGGTTGCGACTTGAGGAGTTGTAGGACGGCCTGGAGTTCTGGGCTTGCCATGGGGCACCTCTGGGAGAATAAGAGTTGCAGGCGATGATAGCCCACGCGTCACGACGATGGGCGACGAAGCGCTATCCACCTGGCGACGCGCTCAGCCTCCGCTGCACGGCGTATGCTCCGTTCCCAGTTGCGGCACATTCACGGGGGAGGGTGAGATGACGGTTCTGAGCCCGGATTCGAGCGTCGATGAGGTCACGGCAGTGCTGGAGCGCGACGGTTTTGCCATCGTCCACGGGGCGCTCAGCGCCGACGAAGTGAAGGCGAAACGCGACGAAGTGCTGCGCGTGCTGGCCCTCACGCCGCGCGGCCGCAACAACTTCGAAGGCTTCGAAACACAGCGCGTCTATGCCCTGTTCGCAAAGACGCGTGCCTTCGATGAACCAGCCACCCACCCGCTGGTGCTCGGCGTGCTCGAACGGGTGCTCGGCAGCTTCCAGTTGAGCGCGCCCCAGGCGATCCAGATCGGTCCCGGCGAGACCGCTCAACCGCTGCATCGCGACGACGGCGTCTATCCGATCGCACGGCCGCACCGCGAACTGATCGTCAATACGATGTGGGCGTTGGACGACTTCACGGAGGCGAACGGCGCCACGCACGTGGTTCCCGGCAGTCACCTCTGGAGGGACGAGCGACCCGACGAGCAGACGCAGACGCTGCGCGCCGTGATGCCCGCCGGCTCGCTGATGTTCTTCGTCGGCGATGTCTTTCATGGCGGCGGCGCAAACACGACGGACCGGCCGCGTCTCGGGGTCATCCTCGAATACGTCGCGGGGTGGCTTCGGCAACAGGAGAACCAGTACGTGGCGGTGCCGAAAGAGACCGTGCGCCAGCTTCCGCAACGGCTCCAGGAACTGCTCGGCTACAACGTCCACGGCAACCTCGTTGGCAACGTTGATGGCCGCCACCCGTTGAAGTCGCTGGTGGAGTGAGAGCCCGATGACGGTTGAAGAGGCGAAGCGGTTCGACCGGGCGGACCAACGGGCGCTCGCGTGCTGGGCCGCTGATTGTGCGGAGCGCGTCCTGCCGTACTTCGAGGAGAAGCACCCCGGTGACGACCGGCCTCGCAAAGCCATAGAAGCAGCGCGCGCCTGGGCGCGGGGCGAGATTACGTGCGGTGAGGCGCGAGCGGCCGCAGTCGCCGCCCACTCCGCCGCCCGCGAGGCCGGTAGTGGTGCGGCCTGTGCTGTCGCGCGTGCTGCTGGTCACGCCGCCGCAACCGCCCACATGCCTGGCCACGCCCGCCACGCCGCTGCCTACGCTCTCACCGCCACCACCCCGGCAGGCGCAGCCCACTCCGCGGAAGCGGACTGGCAGGAACAACGCTTTGCCGAACACCTTCGGCCAGCCGTGCTGGACACCCCACCATCGAGTGAGTAGCGCGATTATCCAGGTGCGGAGGCGAAGATTTCAGCCGCGCGGGGCCCGTTCAATCGCCGTGGTCCACTGCGGGGTTTCGGGTCGATCGTACCCGGATTTGCGGCCCGGCCGTACCTGCACCGGAGTACGCCCCGAGCTCACAATCGCTGCTATCAGTACTCAAAGGGCGCGAATGAAAACGATCGCTCCGGCACTGCCCGGGGGAGGTGGCGCGAGGGGCCGAAGCACTCATCCGGTTCAAAACTCGGAGGCTGCGCTGCTCGAACAAGAGGTGAAGATGCCAGGAAGACCGTCAATCACCATCGTCAAAAACGCCCAGGATTTCAAGGAGCGGCCGAATCTGTTGGACTACGACTCCGCGGTGCGCGAGTTCTCCTGGGAATCTGCGCGAGCCTTGCTGGACGGCCTGCCCGGAGGGCGCGGGCTGAATATCGCCCACGAGGCGGTCGACCGCCATGTCGCAGCCGGGCGAGGGGAAAAGGTGGCGATCCGCTGGCGCGGACGCAATGGCCGGCGACGCGACCTCACGTACCTGGAGCTTCAATCCCAGACCAACCGGTTCGCCAACGCCTTACAGGCGTTGGGCGTGGTGAAGGGTGAAGCGGTCTACCTGCTGGCAGGCCGAATCCCCGAGCTCTACATCGCCGCGCTCGGCTCGCTGAAGCATCAGAACGTTGTCTGCCCGCTGTTTTCTGCGTTTGGTCCGGAGCCGATCGTCCAACGCTGCACGATCGGTGAATGCGCCGTCATCGTGACGACCCCTGCGCTCTACACGCGCCGGATCGCGCCAATCCGCGACCGTATCCCCTCCCTCCGCCACGTGATCGTCGTCGGTGATGGCCGCAGCCCGGGTCCACCGGCCGGTACCGAAGACTGGACCGGCCTGATGTCCGCTGCATCGGACGAGTTCACGATTCCTTTCACCAGTCCTGAGGACCCGGCGTTCCTGCACTTCACCAGCGGGACCACGGGGAAGCCGAAAGGCGCGCTCCATGTCCACGAAGCAGTGGTGGCTCACCACGTCACGGGAAAGCTTGCGCTGGACCTTCACGAGGATGATGTCTACTGGTGTACAGCCGATCCCGGCTGGGTCACCGGTACCTCCTACGGGATCATCTCGCCCCTCACCAATGGTGTGACCATCGTGGTGGAGGAGGGGGAATTCGATGCACAGCGCTGGTACCAGGTGCTGCAGGAGGAGCGCGTGACGGTGTGGTACACGGCCCCCACGGCCGTTCGCATGCTCATGAAAGCAGGCGCCACACTCGCGCAGAGCTATCGCCTGGATTCGCTCCGCTTCGTGGGAAGCGTTGGCGAACCGCTCAACCCCGAGGCTGTGGTTTGGGGGCAAGAAGCGCTTGGCGTGCCAATCCACGATAACTGGTGGCAGACAGAGACCGGCGGAATCATTGTGGCGAACTTCGCGTCGATGGACATCCGTCCGGGCTCAATGGGGAAGCCCATCCCCGGTGTTGAAGCGGCAATCGTCCGGCATGGTGCGGACTCAATCACGGTCCTCGGGGCCGGTGAGGAAGGTGAACTCGCGCTGCGGGCAGGCTGGCCGTCGATGTTCCGGGGCTACCTGCACAACGAGGAGCGTTACCGCCGCTGCTTCATGGATGGCTGGTATCTCACCGGCGACCTGGCGCAGCGCGACGAGGACGGCTATTACTGGTTCGTGGGGCGCGCGGACGATGTCATCAAGTCAGCGGGCCATCTGATTGGGCCGTTCGAAGTAGAAAGCGTTTTGATGGAACACCCGGCCGTCGCCGAAGCGGGTGTGATCGGGAAGCCAGACCCCATTGCCGGGGAAATCGTGAAGGCGTTCGTCTCACTGAACGATGGGTTCTCACCCGGGGACGATCTGAAACTGGAACTCCTGGGATTCGCCCGGCAGCGCCTCGGACCGGCCGTGGCTCCGAAGGAGATCGCGTTCGCAGATTCGCTCCCCACAACCCGCAGCGGCAAAATCATGCGCCGGCTCCTCAAAGCGCGCGAACTCGGCCTGCCCGAGGGCGACCTCTCAACCCTGGAGGACGGAAATGAATGACCCCGCGGGCAACGAGCCATCAACCGGCCTCGCCTTCCTTTACGAGATGCTTCGCGTTCGGCGTTTCGAAGAAAAGTGCGTCGAGCTCTACAGCGCCGGCAAAATACGCGGCTTCATGCACCTCTACATTGGAGAGGAGGCGAGCGCAGTAGGAGTGATGGCAGCCCTGGAGCCCGACGACGCGATCGTCGCGACCTATCGCGAGCACGGGCATGCTCTCGCGCGCGGTATCAGCGCGGCGTCGCTCATGGCCGAGATGTATGGCAAGGCAGCGGGGTGTAGCGGCGGGCGGGGCGGCTCGATGCACATCTTCGATGCGGCGACGCACTTCTACGGGGGTAACGCCATCGTGGGCGGCGGCTTACCACTCGCGGTGGGAATAGCCCTCGCAGACAAGATGCTGGGGCGCAACCGGGTCACCGCCTGCTTCTTCGGCGAGGGAGCGGTAGCCGAGGGCGAGTTCCATGAATCCATGAACCTCGCGTCGCTCTGGAAGCTGCCCGTCCTCTTCTGCTGCGAGAACAACCTCTACGCCATGGGCACCGCGCTCGCCCGGTCGGAATCAGAAACCAACCTCAGCGTGAAAGCGGCGAGCTACGAAGTCCCCTCCTGGGCCGTCGATGGGATGGACGTTCGCAAGGTTGCCGAGGCTGCGCGGAAAGCGGCTGACGCCGTGCGGGCGGGGGGCGGGCCCTACTT
>JBDTVB010000152.1:0-5364 GCA_040007415.1 Anaerolineaceae bacterium | reverse complement strand
TGAGCGCGCCCCTGAGCCCCGAGCCAGCCCGAGCAGCACAGTTTCCGCCTGGTCATCAGAGGTGTGGCCGGTGGCAATTGCGTCGGCCATCTCCTTCCCAGCGGCGAAGGCGAGGAACTGATAGCGCATGGTTCGGGCAGCTAACTCGATACTCTGACGCGTGTCGCGAGCCATCGAACGCACGTCACCCTCGCCCGTCACGCACTCAACCCCGAGTTCGTCGCAGATTGAGCGGACACGTTGCAGGTCCGCCCCTGACGAAGTGCGCAGTTGGTGATCGAAGTGACCGGCGACGACTTCGAAGTCAAAGCGTTTGCACAGCCTCAGCAGAACGAGCAGGCAGGCCACAGAGTCGGGGCCGCCAGAAAGCGCCACCATTACCCGTTTCGTGCGACGAAGCATCCGCTCTCGCTCGGCATAGCGCGCCACTTGCCCAGTAAGAGCATCGATGACAGACACTCAGGCTATCTCGGAAACAGGCGCTGCCACCACTCGCCGGTCGGTTGGCTGCTCTCTTTCAGCGCGGGGCTGATCACCACGAACGGGATCTCACCGTCTCTCACGTAGCCAAGCTGGCGGCGAGCCTGCTGTTCAACGTACGCATCCGATGCTACGTAGTTGCGCACTGCTTCAAGGTATTTCTGCTTGTTCTCCAACTGCGCCACTTGCGCCGAAGAGTCCGCGCGCTGCTGAGCGAGCTGGTGGTTGTGGATGACTCCAGTGCCCGCCGTGAATACGAAGTACCCGGCTACTATCACGCCAGCTGCAAAAATCAGACGGGAACGGCTCTTGGCAATAAATCCCATTGACTGCCTCACACGCTACGCTGGGGATGATCAAGGTTCAAGCGGAGAAGATGGCACGTGTCGTTGAGCCCCACCACGTTGACTCGTACACCACGTAGCGACAGCGTGGAAACGGACGCCAAACCAACCTCAAAAGTCCGGAACCCGGACAAGTCCACACTGAGAAGCGAACAAAGGAGCACCTTCATGACGAAGTTATGCGATACGACCGCAACGCCCGCATCCGGTGGAAACTCCCGTAACTTTCCAACGAGCGGCGCCAGCCGCAAGGCAACGTCCTCAAGGCTCTCTCCACCCGGCATCACGGCCTTTGCTACTTCCGGTCCCGCCCACCTTTCTGCAAAGTCCGGGAAGCGCTCCCGCACTGCGGAAAAAGCCATTCCCTCGGTCAGGCCGACATCCATTTCGATCAATTCGTCGCGAACCTCAGCTGCGGGCACGCCGTAACCCGCGCCAATGGCACGCGCGGTCTCCAAGGCTCGCCTGAGAGGACTCGTGAACAACCGGTCCAACTTCACACTCGTGAACCGCTCTGCGACGCTGGCTGCCTGCAGCATTCCGAGGTCTGTCAACGGTTCGTCAAGTCGCCCAAGTCCAACGCCGTTCCGGTTGTGGGCAGTCTCGGCGTGTCGAACAAGGTAGAGGTTCATTCAGCGAGTGGGCGCGGCAGCGCGGCCCACACTCGCTCGATGAACGGCGAGAATCCCATCGACCGCCAGAACGTGGCTGCTTCCTGATCCGCGGCGAGCACCGTCATCTCCATGTGCGCCACGCCTTCTTGCCTCGCCGCCCATTCGGTGACGGCACCAACCAGTTGCCTCCCGACCCCCGCTCGCCGCGCCGAGACAGCAACCCACAGATAGCCCACCGTGGCATGCAGCTCAGGAAGGCGATCAGGTTGGTTGTTTTCCACCCCACCACTGATGAAACCCACCAGCGTTCCACTCAGTTCGGCCACGAATGCGACGGAGGTGCGACGCGCCAACACGGAATCCAGGCCAGCCGCGAAGTCGTCCGCACCCACCGGGACTGGGATCACCCGACTGTCAACTGACGCGTTGTAGCGCCGCAACTCACTCCAATGGGCGTACAACCCTGCAGCGTCCCCGGGAGTAGCCCGTCGCACGGTGGCGCTCACGATTGGTACTGTCCTACTCGCCGCCACGCCTCGCGCGCGGGTGACGGGTCATCAAGGAGAAGCCCCGTGCGGGTGATCGCGAATGGGGCAACACCCGGCAAAATTGCTTCCAGGACCTGCTCGGGGCGGGCCGTGAGCGTCGCATCAGCCTGGAGCCGCATGGTCAATCTCATCCCGCCGTCGACGGAGTCGACCTCCAGCAACGCGACCGCCGAGCGAAGGTTGTACGTCTTGCTCCGTTCCTTCTTCTCTTCGGTCCAGGGAAAGTCCAGGCTCACGAGGAAGCGGTTGACCGCGGAACGGGCCGATTCTGGATCGACGTCGACGACGTCGACGCGGTAGTCGGCCCAGAGAATCGCCGCCTGAGGAGCGAGCGTGGAGAGTGCGATCTCTGAGATCCCCACAACGGAGAGATCCTCCGTCGTCTCGGGCAACAAGCGCGCACGAAAGACGTCCGGATCGATGCGCTCATCGAGGGTCACGTCCATCACTTCCGCCTCCGACATGAAGCCGAGCGGCAACGGAGAAGCGAAGGCCAGCTTCGGATGAGGTGTGAACCCCTGCGAGTACGAAAGCGGCAGCTCCGCCCGTCGAATAGCTCGCTCCCAGAAACGCAAAACATCGAGGTGCGAAATGTAGCGAACGCGCTCGCCCTTCCGGAACAGCACCCGAAAACGTTGAACAGCCATCGCCGAATGGTATCACGCGCGGAGCCGGAATCCCGACCTAGCGAAGCCCAATTCGTGCGAGAAACGCCGGTGCCCCTGACACCTGCGCGTCGGACTGGTGCTGATTGATTTCCAACGTATAGCGCGGGAGGTTGCCAACGCCAGCAACCACGTAGTCCCACCTGACATCGCCATCGCCCGGCGTTCGATGGTCACCAATTCCCAAGACGTCATGAAGGTGCGCCCCGATGCAGCGTTTCGCATGCGCGTCTAACCAGGTCCTCCGCTCAACGAACCCCAAACGGTGGAGCACTTCGGCGTGCCCCACATCGTGCCAGTATCCGGCTTCCTCGAGGCTCAGGCCGTCAAGTAACGCTTCGTACTCATCAACCAGCGGAATTTCGTGGTAGTGGTAGCGGTTTTCCAGGCCGATCGCGATTTCATGGCGCGCCGCCGCGCGCACGAGTTCGAGCAATGACGCACGGGCACGTTCGAGATAGGGCTCGCGCTCAGCCCGGCGCCGGTTCACGATGGTTTCACGAAGCTCGGCGAATTGCGCCTCGCCCTGCTGCCCGGCATCGAAAAGGTGCCGCATTTCCAGCTCCTCCGGGAACTGCTCAGCGACATCAGTGACCTGTCCCAAATGCACTACGAGCCGGTCCACTCCGATGCGTCCAGCCCAGTCGATGCTCCGCAAAGCGTGACCAACCGCTGCCTTGCGCTCCTCTTCGTCAATCGAAGCCAAGTTGCAGTGGGAATTGCCGCGACCGTCGTTGTGACGAACCCACGGCGCTGGCTGATGCACAGACGTTACCGGCAGGATGCCCGAGTCCAGGATCTGTTGCAGCTTGTCTTCCCGGGTCGAATGAGAAATCTCGATCCCGTCATACCCGGCTTCGGCCGCAAACCGGGCAAAGTCAGCGCCGTTGGCGAATCGTTCCTGCTGGGCGTACATGGTTGAGAGCGCGAGTGGTTTCATCTGGTCTACCGTTCCTGCTGAACGTGAGGCGTGGTGGAGCCGTGGACGCTCAATCGCCGAAGTCCTAACAAGAACGACGGCACAGCCACTGCCGCCGCGACGCTGAGCCAGATTCCCGACTCGCCCGTCAGCCCGAACACGGGGACTGCGAGTCCAGCCACCAATGCCGCAAAGAGGCTGAGCGGCAGATTCACGAGCCCGGCTCGACCGTGAGTGAAAACCGACAGGGCAAGCCACGGAACGAACCCACAGATCAACCAGGCCACCACAAACAGTCCGACGAAGATGAATTCGAACAGCACGGGCGACTCTTAGCTCACGAGCCGTGCGATATCGAAGTAGGTAACTACGAGAACTCCGGCCATGAGCAGTGCAAAGCCGGCGAGGTGCACTAACGCTTCCTTTTCAGGCGCCACCCGGCGGCCACCGCGGAGTATCTCCACGAAGACAAAGAACATGCGTCCGCCGTCGAGCATGGGCAATGGAAGCGCATTGAAGATCGCGAGGTTCAAGCTGAGCAACGCCGCGAACTCGATGAGCGGGCGCCAACCTTCCTGTGCAATCAGCTCACCGGTTGTGGTCGCTATGCCAACCGGCCCGGTAAATGTCGGTTGGTCCTCGCCGGAAGGCGAACCGCTGTTTCCGCCTATCCGTGACTGGATCTCGTTCTTCGTAAGGATGACCGTGTCCCAGAGCGAACCGATCGCCTTGGGGAAGGCCTCCCACGGGTAGTACCACACGGACTCCGTGTACGGGAACAGCAACTCCGACCTGGTACACGCTCCGGCGTCATCAAATTCAACGCAGCGCGAAGGCGCCGAAATACGAATGCCAGTCGGCCCTTGCCCTGTTGGCGGATGCCAACGAGCGAAGACTTCCGCGGTAAGGGTCGACCCGGCCCGCGAAATCACCCACGTTTGGGTTTCGCCCAGGTTCAACCGGTTCGCGTAGATCAACTCGTTGGTGTTCCTAATTTCACGGCCAGCCACTTCAAGGACGCGGTCGCCGGGCCGAAGCCCCTGCAAAGGCGTCGAACCGTCGCGCATTTCACCGCTGACCTTTGCCTCGGCAGCCGGCGAACCGACAGCCACTTCGCCTACCTGCGCACCCGCAAGCGAACGCTCCCGGGGCACCATGAACCCGACCGCGAGCAACAGAATGGCAAGGATCAGGTTCATGAAGACGCCCGCGAACATCACGGTTAGCCGCTTCCAGCGTGGCGCTGCGGCCAGTGAACGTGGGTCCGTAGGGTCCTCTTCACCAAGAAGGCGGACGAAGCCGCCGATCGGGAGCCAGTTCAGCGTGTATTCCGTGTCGCCCCTGCGGAAGTAGGTCATTGCCTTCGGTGGGAAGCCGATTCCAAACTCCAACACCTTGATCCCGAAGGCCTTCGCGGCAAGGAAGTGCCCGAACTCGTGGAGGACCACGAGCACCAGCAGCAGACCAAGGAACGGCACCGCTGCCCGCAGGATGGCGATGGGATCAAAAGCAAGGAAGATCAAACGGCTGCTCCAATACGTATGCCCCGGCTGTGACGTCGGCCCTCAGCATCCGCTGCGAGAACCGCCTCAAGGCTGGGGTCGGCGGTTGATGAGTGCTGTTCCAGCGCCGATTCGATGACCCCCGGGATGTCGGCGAATCCGATCTCGCCGCTCAGGAAGCGCTCGACCGCCACCTCATCGGCTGCAGCCATCACGGCGGGGTAGGTTCCGCCGCGATTTCCGGCGTCCATCGCCAGTCGAAGGCAGGGGAAGCGGCCCATGTCTGGGCGCC
>JBDTVB010000151.1:0-5372 GCA_040007415.1 Anaerolineaceae bacterium | reverse complement strand
AGACATTGCCCACAGGTCACGATACTTGGCGTCGAGGTAGGCGACGAGCTTACCATCGCGGAACACGCCGAAGTCCGGTCGCGGCGTCGGCACCGGGCGTCGTCGTGGTGCGAAGCCAGCCGTGTGCGAGAGCAGCCCCTTGAGCGCGTTTGAGCGCTGGATATCGTCTGGCAGGAGAATACCGAGGACCGCTAGCGTCATGATCCCAAGTCCGGCGCCGAAGTAGGCGCCGTAGACAGCCAGCAAGAAAGTGCCCCCAATGAGGGCCAGCGGGACGTGTGCTTCCCCTTGGGAAGCGAGGCGGTGGGTGAAAGCGAAACGGGCGAGGTGTTCCTGCAGCGCCATCAGCCCGCAGGCAAAGAGTACGAGGAACGGCACGATGACGTCGAAGGCGTTGCCGGGGGTAAGCAGCAGTATCACGGAGCCAGTGAGCGCGCCTGCGATGCTCGGCGCCGTGAGCACGATCATCCGGTGGCGCTGGGTGTTGAGTTCGTCCCGGTAGCCGTACGAACCACTGAGGTAGCCGGGCCAGAGCGCCACGGTATTCGTCACGTTGGCGGTCTTGGCGCTGTAGCCCGCCGCCAGCAGGGCGGGGAAACTGACGAGCGACCCCCCGCCTGCGACCGCGTTGATCGCCCCCGCGATGAAAGCGGCGGCCAACAATCCGAGGGCCGGGAGAAGGTCCATCGATGGCACACACTCGCCGTTCGAACAGCTACACGCCAGCGCGTACCATTGGTAGATGACACCTCAGCCGCGGCCGCTGATTACCCTTGATCTTGATGGTGTGATCTGCCGGCCGCCGTTCGGCATAAATCCCGGCAAGGGCCGACATAAGAGTCGCGAGGGTGAAGGGTCGCGGAATCTGCTCTGGATGACAGAGCGGTGGCGCTACATCGGCAGGAAGCCGATGCGTGGTGCCCGCGAGGGCCTGCTGCAGTTGCGCGAGCAGTACGAGTGCCAGGTCGTTTCGGCCCGTTCGGTGGATGCGGCGGGCCTCACTTCATCGTGGTTCAGTCGGCACATCGGCCTCGAGATTCCACTCAACCTCCGGCCCGGCTGGCGTGAGAAGTCCGCCCAGTTCAAGGTGCGGCGCTTGGCCGAACTCAATCCGATCGCGCACTTCGAAGATGACCCGCATACCGCTGCCTGGCTCGCTGAACTGCTTCCGGCGGTCTTCCTGATCGATTGGCCGCGGAATCGCTGGCTGGATCTGCCGAACGTCCATCGCATCAGCCAGCTAGCGGAGGCGCTACCGGTGCTGGAGCGCTTGATCGGCGGCTGAGTCAACGTCGGTGCTCGCGAGTCTCGCTATACTCCGGCGATGGATTTCCACCTCACCACCGCTCAGCTAGCCCTGCGGAACGAAGTGCGCGCCTGGCTCGGTGGCGTCATGACGCCCGAGATCGAGGCGTTCCCCTACTCGGAAGAAGAAGACCCGCCCCGGCTGCGTGCGTTCAATAAGCTGCTGGCCGCGAAAGGCTGGATTGCACCAGCGTGGCCGCGAGAGTACGGCGGCATGGCGCTCGGGGCGATCGAGCAGCTGGTCTTCGGCGAAGAAATGGCCTACTGGCGGGCGCCGAATGGGGCGCGCGGACCCGCCGTCGGCTACGCCGGGCCTACCATTCAGATGTACGGCACGAACGAACAGAAAGCCAGGCACCTGCCCGGGATTACGAACTGGGACGTGGTTTGGTGCCAGGGGTTCAGCGAGCCCGGCAGCGGCTCGGACCTGGCGTCTCTCCAGACCACGGCTGTGCGCGACGGCGACGACTGGATCCTCGACGGGACGAAGATCTGGACGAGCAGTGGCCACTACGCCGATTGGATGTACCTCCTCGCCCGGACGGACCCTGAGGCGCCGAAGCATCGAGGTATCAGCTACTTCTTGCTCGACCTGAAGTCACCGGGAGTGAGCTTCCATCAACTCCGCAACATGGCCGGTCGCGCCGGGTTCGGCCAGTTCTTTTTCGACAGCGTTCGCATGCCCGCAGACGCACTTTTGGGCGAAGTGAATCGCGGTTGGTACCACGCCACCACTACGCTCGATTTGGAACGTTCGAACATCGCGAATGCCGGTGGTGCGCGTCGAACCATCGAGGAACTGGTCGGCCATCTGCGCGAGAGCCCTTCGGCTCGGTCCCTCGAACGTCGCCATCGGCTCGCCGAGCTGCGGGTCGAGGTTGAGGTCGCGGCGATGATGAGCTTTCGGGTCGCCAGCATCCTCGAAGGTGGCGGAGTGCCGAACAAAGAAGCGAGTCTGCTGAAGCTTTTCCTGAGCGAACTCGACCAGCGCATTGCCAGTTTCGGGATCTCCACCCTGGGGTTGTTCGGGGCGCTCATGCCCGGATCGCCACTGGCTCGGCTTCAGGCGCAGTTCGCCCTGACCTACCTCACGACCGTTCCACGCACGATCGCCGGGGGAACGAGTGAGGTACAGCGGAACATCATCGCTACCCGCGGTTTGGGTCTTCCCCGCTAACGACCGGAACCGCGTTGGCTTGCGAGGCCGCAAATAGCGGTGACCTGCTACTGCGCCAGCTACCCGACGGCACAATGGGGAGCTCTGTCCAGGATGACGGCGTTACCCGTAGGCGAACTCGGCGCCGTCGAGATCGATTAGCGGCAGTTCGTCTTTTTCGCGCCAGTAGTCCTGTGAGTGCTGCCATTCCGGCTTCTCGCCACGTTTGGGGAGGAGGTCCATGGCGCGCATGAGATATCCGGGGTTGAAGTTCTCCGGGTCCATCCATGGCAGCAGCTTCATGTCCTTGTCTTCTGGTCGCAGCGTGACCTCGACTCGTTTCGCGCCCTTGCTCTCCATGTGCGCGAGGAGGCGGCAGACGAAGTCGGCCAGGAGATCGGCGCGCAGCGTCCAACTGGCGCGGAAGTAGCCGAACACCCAGAGCATGTTCGGTACCCCGGTGAACATCATGCCGCGATAGGTGACTGTGTCAGAGAAGACGAGCGGCTTGCCATCGATCGCGAAGTCGATGTCGCCGAGTACGTTGAGGTTGAAGCCGGTAGCTGTGACAACAATGTCGGCCTGGAGCTCCTCGCCGGACTTGAGCAGGATTCCCTTCTGCGTAAACGTGTCGATCTCATCCGTGACGATCGAGGCTTTGCCCGAACTGATGCCGCGGAAAATGTCGCCGTCCGGTACGAACGCGATTCGTTGGCGCCACGGCCGGTAGTGCGGCGTGAAATGGGTCTCGACGTCAAAATCCGGGCCGAGATAGGCCCTCACGCCGCCGATCAATTCCCGCTTCACCGCATCCGGTTCATCGAAAGAGCGTTGCGTGAAGGCGGCCTGGTCGAACAGGATCTTGCGGCGCACGATCTCGTGGATCCACGTCTCATCGATCTGCAATTCGCGAAGAGTGTCGGCCAGGTCGTTCTGATTGCGGCCGGGAATGAAGTACGTCGGAGAGCGCTGCAGCACCGTGACATGGCCGCAATCGGCCGCTATCGCGGGAACCAAAGTGGCCGCCGTCGCCCCCGAGCCAATCACGACGACCTGCTTGCCTGCGTAGTCGAGGTCTTCCGGCCAGGATTGAGGGTGCACTATCTGGCCGTTGTACCGGTCCATACCCGGCCATTCCGGGGTGTAGCCTTCCGAGTGGCGATAGTAGCCCTGACACATCCACAAGAAGTTGGCAGTGAACCGCTTTGTTTCGCCCGTGTCCGCGCGCGTCGCTTCAATGCTCCAGCGATTGTCTTCGCTTGACCACCGCGCGGACGTGATCTTGTGGTCGTAGCGGATGTGGCGAGCGAGGTCGTTCTCAGCGATGACCTCGCCCATATACTTGCGAATCTCTTCTGCGCTCGCGATCGGGGCGCTTGTCCATGGCTTGAAACGATAGCCGAATGTGTAGAGGTCGCTATCGGAGCGGATTCCAGGGTAACGGTGCGTCCACCATGTGCCGCCGAAGCTGTCGAGCGCCTCGAGCACGACGAAGCTCGTCCCCGGGCGTTGCTGGGTCAGGTGGTAAGCGGCGCCCACGCCCGATATGCCGGCGCCAACGATCAGAACGTCGAAATTCTCGATTGTTGCCGGGTCCGGCCTGGCGAGCGTGTCGGTCGATGTCATCGATTCCTACCTATCCTGTGGGCGCGGAAATGCGGCCAGTTTCCTGCGAGGGTGCCATCCGCGGACTCCAGCCGCAATGGCCACGCGTACGGATTGTTCGGGTCCGATCGGACCTTGCCTCTCGATTGCTGCAGCGTTCCACTGGGTTTCGCAGATGCGACCTCGGCAGGAAAGCCTGGCACCGTTCTTCGTCCGTCGCGCGTTGCGCAGCGAGGTTGCTAGGAGCCTGCCGGTTTAGTAGCGCATAAGGTATAGGCTCATGATCATTTGGGCTATGAGGCCGTACCGCGCATATACACCGGAGCAGTCGTTCCTGCTCCCACCCTCGCTGACCGACCTGCTGGCTCCGAAGGACCCGGTGTTTTTCTTACGCCAGGTGCTCAGCCGCCAGCTCGACCTGGGCGCCTTCCACGAACGCTACCGCTGTGAACGCGGCCAGCCGCCGTACCACCCGGCACTGATGGTGGGCATCTACTTCTACGGTGCGATGCGGCGCATCTACTCCTCGCGGCGACTGGCCGACGCCTGCCGCCGCGACATCGGCTTCATGGTCCTCACCGGCCGGACGACGCCGGACTATCACACGATCGGGGAGTTCCGCCAGCGCTTCACGAAAGAGATAGCAGGGCTCTTCGTCCAGGTCCTGGGCCTCTGCCAGGAGGCGGGGTTAGTGCGCCTGGGCCACATCAGCCTGAACGGGACGAAGCTGCGAGCGAACGCGTCGAGGCACAAGGCGATGAGCTATGGACGGATGCTGAGCAAAGAAGAGGTGCTGGAGGCGGAACTGCGCCGGCTCCTGGAGGAAGGTATCCGCCAGGACGAGGAAGAGGACGGCGAGCACGGTCTCGATGACGACGGCTGGAGTCTGCCGGAAGAAGGGAAACTGATCGCCGAGAAGCTGGGGCGGATCAAGGAGGGCAAGGCGAGGCTGGAGGAGATGGCGCGCGCGAAAGCCGTCAGCGAAGGCAAGGACCCAGAGCAGGCAGAGGTGGCCGTCAAGGCGCAGACGAACTTCACCGACGCGGACTCGCGGATCATGAAGACGCCAGAGGGCTTCCAGCAGTGCTACAACGGCCAGGCGGCCGTCGATGCCTCAAGCCAGGTGATCGTCGCGCAGGAAGTCTCCTCAGCACCGCCCGATGTGCAACGGCTCGTGCCCATGCTCGAACAGATCGTGAGGCTCAACGGTGAGGCCCCGGCGGAACTCTCCGCCGACGCTGGTTACGCCTCCGAAGCCAACTTTGCCGCCCTTGCCGAGGCCAACGTTACCGCCTACATCGCCTTG
>JBDTVB010000150.1:0-5374 GCA_040007415.1 Anaerolineaceae bacterium | reverse complement strand
CACCCACGTGCCACGCCTGGTGCGGGTCAACGCCAACCGCACCAAGCGCGTGTTCGAAGACCTTCGGTGAAGGCTTGCCGTGGCCGAACTCGCCTTCGATCACGAGCACGTCGAAGTACGATTCGAGGGCGAACTGGCCGATCTTCCAGCGCTGCATGGAAGCCGGACCGTTTGTAATCAGGCCGACCCGGAATCCTGCCTCGCGCAGGCTCGTGAGCGTCTCAATGGCGTCATCGAAGAGCCGCATGCGCGAACTGTTCTCTTCCCAATAGCGCCGCGAGAGGTGCGGCGCCCGTCCGGCGTCCAGCCCTTCGCGCGTGAGCGCCAGCCCGACGACGTGGGTCCGCGCCTCCTCGAGGCGCGTCCGCCATTCGCGTTCGACTGCGGCCTCGTCGCTCCAGAAGCGCTGCATCTCGGCTTTGATCGTGGCGCGGAGGCTTGCAGGATCGCAGCCCAGCGCAGGCGAGAACTCCGCGCAGACCGCGCCCCAGGAAGCGTCAACGCCCCCGGAGGTGTTGAGCAAGGTGTCGTCCATATCGAAGAAGATCGCGCGAGGAAGCATCCCTTTCAGGGTAGCCGGTTGTGTGCGGAGCGTCTGCCGGGGAGAACCCGCCACCTCAATGCCTGGCGCGAAAGCCGCGACAAGCCGCGTACCAATTACACTCGCTCTATGACACCCACCGAACATGACCTCGTCGCCGCATTCGCGCGTGCAGGACGGCAGCTCTGGCTCGTCGGCGGGGCGGTGCGCGATGAAATGCTCGGCCGCGGTCACGGGGACCTCGACTTCACGACGGACGCCCTGCCGGATGACATCGAGGCGATCGGCGCGGAGATCGGTGCGAGCCTGCGCACCGTGGGCAAGAAGTTCGGCACGATTGGCGTGTTCATCGACCCTGACTGGTACGAGATCACCACCTTCCGGGGCGATTCCTACACGGACGGCACCCGCTGGCCAGACGTGACGTTTGGCACCGCCATCGAAGAAGACCTGGCGCGCCGCGATTTCACGGTAAACGCGCTCGCCCGGGACACGCAGGATGGGCGGGTGCTGGACCTGTTCGGCGGCGAAGCGGATCTCCGGGCCGGGATCGTGCGCGCCGTGGGAGACCCGGCGACACGTTTTCGCGAAGACCCGTTGCGCATCCTCCGGGGGATGCGGTTCGCCAGCCAGCTCGACTTCGCGATCGATGAAGCGACCCTGGCCGGGATGATCGAAACAGCACCGCTCCTTGCCTCACTCTCGCAGGAACGCGTGACCGCCGAGCTCGACAAACTTGTGTGCGGCATCAGCCCGGCGCGCGGCCTGGAAGCTATCCGTGCGAGCGGGGCGCTCGAAGTCGTGCTTCCGGAGTTCGCACCAATGGTTGGCTGTGAACAGAACCGGTTCCACAAATTCGACGTGTGGGGGCACACCGTGGCCACGGTGCAGGCGATAGAGGCCGGCGACTCGCCGCGGCTTCGACGCTGGACAGCGCTCCTCCACGACCTCGGCAAACCAGCCGTCCGCCACATCAAACCCAACGGCGAATGGGGGTTCTATAAGCATGAGACCGCCGGAGCCGAGCTCGCCCGGGAGCTCCTGGACCGGCTGAAGCTGGGGCGAAGGGAATCGCTCGCCATCACCATGCTCGTTCGCCGTCACATGGACCGGCCCAAGCCCGACGACCGGCGTTCGGTGCGGCGATTCATGACCAAATGCGAGGGCCACTGGCGAGACCTCCTCGCCCTCAAGCGGGCTGACAATGTGAGCCATTCCTACGACGACAGCGAGTACCACGATCGGCTTCAGTTGGCGTGTGAGACCGCCGAGCGGGAAGACAGCGAGCGGCTGAAGGGCGAGAGTCCCCTCTCCGGGGACGATCTGGTGCAGATGTTCGACCGCGAGCCCGGCCCCTGGATCAAGACCGTCAAACGGCGATTGGGGGCACTGGTGTTAGATGGTGAACTTGAGCCGGGCGACCGCGCAGCGGCTGAGCTGGTGGCCCGCCAACTGATGGGCCAGTGAGAAGGCCCTCCAACCTTCGCGAGTGAGCTAACAGACCCTCGCCTGAGGCCGGGGTAAGGTGGAACCATGCCATACATTGAATCTCAGGGCGTGCGCATCTACTACCACGTCATCGAGGGCCGCGGTGAGACGGCGCCAGATGGGGAGCCGCTCGTGCTACTTCATGGTTTCACCGCCAGTTCCCGCACCAACTGGGAGTTCCCTGGGATCGCGACCGCCCTTTCCGCAACCAACCGGCTCATCCTGGTCGACTTCCGTGGGCACGGGAAAAGCGCCAAGCCGATTCGCAGCCGCAGCTACTCCAAGGCGATTCTTACTGCGGACGTCATCGCCGTGATGGACGAACTGAACGTGCCGCGCGCTCGAGTGTTCGGCTACTCGATGGGCGCGATGATCGCCGCCGAATTGCTGTTGACCCACCCTGCCCGCTTCTCGGCGGCGATCCTTGGTGGCATGGGCGTTGCCTGGCCGTCTCGGGGCAAGGGCAACGGCCGGGACGAAGAGCCTGAGGGCTTTGAGCCGCCGGAGATCCACCAGAACAGGTCTCCCGGGCGTCTCCTGCGCTATTTCACCCAGACGAACGGGCTGGCGATGGGCGCGGCATGGCGCGGCATCTTCCGCGGACAGGCGCCGATGGACACCGCGCGGCTCCACGAAATCCGCGTCCCAGTACTGGCCATCGTCGGCAGCCGCGATCGCTTCTGCAGCGGGACCCGCGCGCTCGCGCAACTGATCCCGGACTGCCAAAGAGTCGTCGTTCCAGGTCGCGGGCACCTTGGGACAATCGCGGACCCGGCACTCAAGGCGGCCGCTATCGAGTTCCTGGCAGAGGTGCGCGAGCCGGCTGAGGTGCTTCACTAGCTCTGCAATGGAACCCGCTCGCCCACCGCGGGGCTACCAGGGGCGCTTCCACTTGCCCCAGTTGAACGGTTCGATGCCGGTTTCGGTGAGCTGCCAGATCGTCGCCTCAGGCTTGCCGTGCTCGTCGATTTCGAGGAAGCCGATTGTGCCGAGCTGCGTATCGAGGTTGCGCGGGTAGGTTGGCGAACCGGGGTTCACGCAGAGCACGCCGTTGATGTGGTCGATCGCCTCGACGTGAGTATCGCCGTAGATCAGGACGTCCAATTCGGTTGTACCGAAGTAGCGCATCATCGCCCGTTCCAGGGTGAGGTTGGGCGGGTATTCGGGGATCGGGACATCGTGAGTGATGCCGATGCGCAGGCCGCCGAGTTCAACAAGCCAGGATTCGCGCAACCGCGTATCGAACGGCTGGATCGGCCGTCCGCCGGAGCCGTCATCGCCGTTCCCGCGCGCCACGTAGATGGGCGCGACGTCGCCGAGCTGGTCAATCACTACAAGGTCATGGATGTCGCCAGCGTGGAGGATGTAGTCGACCCCCGCGAAGGCGTCGAACACCTGGGGCCAGAGTTCGTGGCGGGCTTCAGGGATGTGGGTATCGGAGATCAGGCCGATTCGCATGGTATGGAGCCTACATGCGCGGGAGCCGGGGAGCGAGTGGAGCCCAATTGTCCGGTGGCGCCGGGGTGTCAACCGGGCGCTCTCCCCTTAACGTTTGGCGCGAGCAGCCGATATTCGTGGTATGTCACGTTTCTGGGTCTGGGGAGTGCGCAATCCGTGCCTGCTGCTGGGCGGGCTGGCCGCTGGAGCGGGGTTAAACGGCGTTGCCGACCAATCGATCGCCTTCACCGTGCTGCTCGTCTTCGGCGTGATTGCGCTGGCCGCGAACCGGGCCGCCCGCAGAGCACGGGTGAAGGAACGCCGCGCACGCGCCGCCGATGACGCGATCCGTGGGGCGATCAAGATGCGAGAGAGCTTCCAGCACCACAAGGCCGCCTGAGATTCACGCTTGGGATTGCCCGCCGGTGTGGATGGCGGTGGCCTGGGCGGCTGGTCGCCCACGGAGCGGAAAGGCCAGCGAACCTATCGAGACCCCGTACTTAGCGGGGGCGGAATGGTGGAAATGGCCACCGAGTCGATGACGATGGCTGACTGGCCGACCGTTTCGACGGTGATGACGATCTCTCCGCCGCGCCGCACTTCCGCCAGGGCGAGCACTCGATGGACCACGCCAACTTCACTGTCCGGCCCCCACGCAATCTCGCCGGTCGCCCCATTCACTGAGACCGAGATCACGTTCGAGCCCGCCTCGCCGTAGTTGTAGACACCAAGATCCACCCAGACGTTGCCTTCAACCTCAGGAAACCCGAGGGTCAACGGGCCGAACGGCGCGACGGCCACGACACTGCCCCCTCCGCTATAGAAGGACTGGTCCTGCCGATACCAGCTGTTGCCCTTCGCTCGCTCCGTATCCAGGTCATGCGAGAAGTCTGCTTCGGGCTCGAGGTAGGTAACGCTCCCGACCTCTATCGCCCCGAACTCGACCCACGGTTGGCCGTCTGTTGCCGCAACAAGCTGGCACTGCCGGGATGCCGCCGCCGGCGGTACGTTCATGGCAAGGTCCATGCTGATCGTCCGCGTCCCCGACAGTGCCTCAAACTTGCGGAGCTCCATGGTCGAGCCCTCGCACTTCACACCGGCCGCGATGGCCTGCGGGCTCCCTGCGTTGGTGATGTCCAGGCTCACGACAAGGTGCTGACCGGGCAAGATGGCTGTCCGTGAGAGTCCAGCGCGCTTGATGGAGAGTGGAGGGCTAAGGCTCTTGTTCACCATTTCCATCGGGACAACCGGTGCCGGATCGGGCACAGCCCAGACGGCGGTGCCGTGGCCATCAGTCCACACCAGATTCCAGTGATCCGCAGCGGCGGTGGGTTTCGACCAGTGGTCCTGCCCAGGGGTGGTCACCACGAGACTCCCGGGTGAGACGCGGCTACTGCCGTCCGCCGCGAACCGGTTCTGAAGGTATCCCTCACCACGGGAACGCTCGAAGAATGTCGTCCGATTCAAGCCGACATGAACGGCCAGATACCGCGCCAGGTCATCATTCCAGATGAACACCGTCGGTTCAGGCCGATCCTTGAGCACGGCCGCAAGCTCCTGCGCCACGTGGTCGATCCGATTCTGTTTCCAATACTCGTGGTCGGCCCTGACCGAGGCGATATTGAACGCCGACATGAAGGCCAGCAAGGCGGCTACATACCCGTAGGCAGCATACCGGGCCGGCCCCCGAACCATGGCGATCCATCGGGCAAGGCCGATACCACTGACTGCCGCCAGCAGTACGGCAAGCGGCAACACGTACCGAGGCTCTTTCCACCACGAATACAGACTGGGCAGGCGCATGAAGAACTCGAAATACAGAAAGAGGCCACTCGTAACGATGGCCAAGCCAACGAGTGACCGTCGAGAAGCCGGGGGGTAGTCACGCCAGGTGAGGGCCACCAGGGC
>JBDTVB010000149.1:0-5415 GCA_040007415.1 Anaerolineaceae bacterium | reverse complement strand
TGCGGCGGGCGCTTCGTTGCCACGCAAGCGAACGGGCTCGGCGAATACAAGGATCGCGACGTTGTCGTCGCAGAGCGAATCTCCTAGCCCTTTACCCGGCGTTCCCACCTCGTCTGTCGCGTTCGAAAATCCTGCGCTAGGTTGAATCCACCAGCTACGCGCTTTCGCGCGTGCCACTCAGGAGAGTGCCCTTGAAGTTCGCCCGCACCATCTCGCTGCTGACACTCGCGCTCGGCTCTGTCCTGCTCCTCGCCGGAATCGCCTGTTCCGGCGGGGATGACCCGAAGCCGGCATCGACGGCCGCCGTTACTGAAGCCGCGTCTCCCACGCAGACCGCGACGGCGACCGCGCCTCCTACTCCAACGGCCACTCCGCTCCCCTTCAACGGCGGCGTCTCCCGCTTCAAGTACCCGAAGTTCGGCGTCGATGCGCCGATCGATGCCCTGGCGACCAACGACGCCGGCGAGCTGGATACCCCGCACAGTGGCCGCGAGAACACCGCCGTCGCGTGGTACGACCAGACGCTTGAGAAGGACGGCTACTTCATCGGCACGAAGCCCGGGTGGGGCGGTAACGCGGTTTTCTCCGCCCACGTCTACTACATCAGTTCCGCCGCCTGCCCGAACAATCCCCGGGCCTGCCCCGGGCCTTTCCAGAAGCTCGCGCAGGCAGCTGAAGGTGACGACCTCTCCGTCGTGATGGAGAACGGCGTCGAATACAAGTACAAGGTGATCAGCAAGACGCAGTACTCCCGCAACAACGTCCCCATGGGCGACATCGTTGGAGCCAAAGGCAAGCCGGACGGCAAGGAGTGGATCACGATGATCACCTGCGGCGGTTCGCTCGATGCCAGCGGGCTCGAATACGTCTCGCGGGACGTGGTGGTGGCCGAACGCGTCTCCTGAGGCCGCGGCGCCAGGATTTCTTCTTCAGGGGCTGGCCGCTGGTCAGCCTCTTTCCGCGCCCCGGATGAAGGGCGTGGCCGAAGGGGCATCGGGCATTCGTCAGTGAGATCGTGGGGTGCCGTCAGGCTTCGATGCGCTCCGCAACGAGGTCGCCCATCTTCACGGTGTCCACGACTTTCGTGCCGGCGCCCGCGATATCCGGCGTACGGTAACCATCGGCGATGACGCGGTCGACAGCGGCCTCAATGACGGCCGCCTCGTCGTTCCGCCCCAGCGAAAGCCGCAGCATCATCGCGCTGCTCAGGATCATCGCCAGCGGATTCGCCTTGCCCTGCCCGGTGATATCCGGCGCGCTGCCGTGGATCGGCTCGTAGAGGCCGATGCCCGTGCCATCTTTGCGGCGCTTCCCAAGGCTCGCCGAAGGCATCATCCCCATCGACCCGGCGAGCATTGCCGCTTCGTCTGTCAGGATGTCGCCAAACATGTTCTCCGTGACGATCACGTCGAAACTCGCTGGGCGGCGGATCAAGTACATCGCGCAGGCGTCCACCAGGATGTGTTCAAGCTCCACGTCCGGGTAGAGCTTGCCGACTTCGACAGCGACCTCGCGCCACATCTGGCCGGTGCGCAGGACGTTCGCTTTGTCCACGCTCGTGACCTTCTTGCGCCGCCCCCGCGCCAGCTGGAACGCGACGTGGCAGACGCGCTCCACCTCCTTCGCGCTGTACCGCAGCGTATCCACAGCTTGTCTGCCGTCCGCATTCTCCCAGCGCTTCTGCGGCCGCCCGAAGTAGAGGCCGCCGGTGAGCTCGCGAATCACGAGCATGTCCGTACCTTCGAGGACCTCTGGCTTCAACGTGCTTTCGTTGATCATGTGCGGGTTGATGCGCACGGGCCGCAGGTTCGCGAACAACCCGAGCTGCTTGCGCATTCCCAGGATCGCGTCCTCCGGGCGCACGGCGGCCTTCGGGCTATCCCACTTCGGGCCGCCAACCGCACCGAAGAGCACCGCCGCCGAACGCTTCGCCTTTGCGATCGCGTCCGGGCGCAGGGCTACGCCGTACTTGTCGATTGCCGCCCCGCCAATCGTCTCTTCTTCGTAGACGAACTCGTGCCGGAAGCGCTTTTCGATGCGGGCCAGCACCTTGGTTGCCTCGGCCATAACTTCGGGGCCAATGCCATCGCCCGGGGTGAGCAGAATCGGAAATGTTGCCATGGTTCGCATCTTAGGCGGCGGCAGCGGCAAGCGTCCAAGCGCGACCGGGCACGGCACCGATTCAACGAGCGTGATCCCACCTTTGCGCCCCCCGCTGCCCTACAATCGCCCCACCCACGCCAAGGAGACCCACCCATGTCCGTCGAAGACCGCCTCAAAGAGCTCGGACTCGCGCTTCCTGAAACCCCAACCCCAGCCGGCAACTACGTCCCCGCCGTCCGCAGCGGCAACATGGTCTACGTTTCCGGCCATGGTCCCCGCCAGGCCGATGGGCTGCACGTCATTGGCAAAGTGGGACGTGACCTCACGGTTGATGAAGGCTACGCCGCCGCGCGCCTCACCATGCTCAACTGCCTTGCCAGTCTCAAGGCCGAGATCGGCGACCTCGATCGCGTGACCCGCATCGTCAAACTCTTCGGCATGGTCAACTGCACCGAAGACTTCGAGCGCCACCCCGAAGTGATCAATGGCGGATCGGACCTGCTCACCGCGCTCTTCGGCGACCGTGGCAAACACGCCCGCTCGGCCGTTGGCATGCAATCGCTGCCGCGCGGCATCGCGGTCGAAATCGAGTTTGTCGCGGAAGTCAGCTGACTGGTTTGGGCGGCGCGCTCCACAGCACATCCCGGTCTTGCTCCGCTCCGAGGCGCCGCAGGTACTCCCGCCGCGGAATCTCCACCGCACCCATGCTCCTCGTGTGCGCGGTGATCACCTGCACGTCCACCAGCCCCGCACCAACCTCACGTGCTCGCTGCATCAGTGCCGCCATCGCAATCTTCGAGGCGTCCGTTACGCGGTGGAACATTGATTCGGCGCCGAAAAGCCCGCCGACCGCCACACCGTAGAGCCCACCCGCGAGCGCGCCGTCCAGCGTCCAGACTTCGACACTGTGCGCCCAGCCCAGGCGATGCAGGGCCCTGTACCCGTCGCAATAGTGCGGCGTGATCCACGTCCCTTCATCTGCGCGTTCGGCGCACATCGCCACCACCGCATCGAATGCCGCGTTCATCGTCACCCGGAAGCGCCCCTGGGCAATCGTCCGTGCCAGCCGCCGCGAAACATGCAGACCGTCGAGTTCGATCACCGCCCGCGGGTCCGGCGAAAACCAGAGAAACTCCTGCTCAGGGTGCGGCCACGGGAAGATCCCCTTCCGGTACGCCGCAATCACCGTCGACGGCGCGAAATCGCCGCCTACGCCGATGAGCCCGTCCTTTCCCGCCTTTGAAGGAGACGGAAACTCGTACGGGCAGGCCGGGAGCGCTTGTGGCCCACCCGTGTCGTGAACCTCGATTTCGAGCCTCAGGCCCGAACCAGTCACTCCGCCCCATCCTGCCGACCGCCCCCGATGACGAACGTCACCAACCCGCGCGCCACCGTCCTCCCGCGGTCGTCCACCGCTTCCACCTCGGTGAAGATCGCCGTCCGCCCTGCTTTCGCGACCCTGGCTACCGCCGTCAGTTCCGTGCCGATTCCGGGCGCCAGGTAGGTAACGTGCAGGTCGCTGGTGGCGTGCGGCCGCGCGGCGATCTCTGCCACCGTGCGCACGGTGCGCACCGCGCCGCCAGCAGCCGAGTCGATCAGGCTCGAAATCACGCCGCCGTGGGCAACGTTGTTCGTGTTCATGTGGTCCGGGCGCAAGGCGATGCGATAGGTCACCACGCCCCGCTCCGCCGCCACGATCTCGATCCCCATCAGTCCCCAGAACCGTCCCGCATACTGTGTCTGGAGCCAATCCAGTAATTCATTCTCCATTTCTCAAACCCTGGGGCACGGCGAACGCTTCCGCAACAAGGCTGGGTGCCCGTACAGTCGCCCAATGAAGCGCGTTGTTGCCCCTTCTTCCGAAGTCCGGCGCAAGCTCGACCGCTTTCGGGCAATCCGTGGAGGCGATGCACAGTTGCGCGAACTCGCGCTCGAAATCCTTCCCGGCGAAGGCAACCCCGAACTGCTCGCCGCCGCCCTACGAGCACTTAGCGGGGGCGTTCGCATCGACGACCACGGCGTACTCATCGACCTCTACGAACACCTGGACGGCGACGGCAAGCGGCGTGACGTGGGCGGCACGGTGCGGGTCGAGGTGCTGAACGTGCTCTGGCGCCTGCGCAGCGCCGAAGACCGCGACCTCGCATGGCACGCAGCCACTACCCGCGAAGTCAGCCTGATGGGCAACGGGCAGATGATCCGAGCCGCCGGTCTCGCCCTCCTTGGCGTCCTGGATCCAGCCGCCGCCACCATGGTTGCCGCCGAAATGCTCGGTTCCGGCGACGCCGACCGCATGACCGCCCAGCCAGCGCTCACTGCAGCCAACCTCCTCGCCGCGCAGGGCGAGTTCTCCGGGCTGGCGCTCTACGCCCATGCGTTCATCCGTTCCGGACCCGTCGAGGTTGTTGCCGAATGCCTGCGCGCCCTCGTTGCCGTCCCTGCGCCCCAACTCACGAGCCTGCTCGACGGCTTCATCCAGAGCGGCGACGAAGTGCTGCTCCTCGGCCTCTGCGACTTCATCGTGGCCCACGCGCCGGACCCGCTGACGGCCGGACTCGCGCGGAGGGTCTTCAGTCTGCACGAGCACGAGGAGATCTACGCCTACCTGGCGACGGCGACCGTTGCCAGCCGCCGGGAAGACCTGCTCGGCGCTCTGCTCGCGTCACTCAAGACCGAAACGGACCGTGCCAGGCTGAAGATCGCCTCGCAGGCACTCGAACTCGCCGCGCCCTCCGCGGCCGTGACCGAAGCTCGTGCGGGGTTGGCGAAGAAGTTAGGCGGCGACGCCTAAGCGCACCGGATGTCAATTCTCAAGACTGTTGATCGCCCGCACGGGGCGACGTTTCCTCGACCACTCAGCAGCCTGGTTCGCCGTCGTTGCCGCAACAGCTCTGGCGCTTGCTCAGCTTCGTCCAGTTGTTACGGAGCAAGAGCCGGACCTTCGTCGCGAACGGCGCGTCGTAGCTCCGCCAGTTTGTGATTGTCCCCCCGAAAGTCCCGCGCCGATCGCTCACGCCTTCACCGGCGTCCGTGGGTAGAGGCCGGAACGCGTCGCCTCGAACGCGCTGATCGCCTCGCCTTCGAGCATCGTCAGGCCCACATCGTCCAGTCCTTCGAGCAGACAGCGCTTCACAAACGGGTCGATCTCGAACGAGCGCCTGAAGCTCCCGTCGGCCGTGGACACCGTCTGCGAGGCGAGGTCCACCACCAGCTCGGAGGCTGGCAGTTCCTCGGAGCGCGCCATCAAGTGTTCGATATCCTTCTGCGGCAGGACCACCGTCAGCAGGCCAACCTTCGCGCAGTTGTTGCGAA
>JBDTVB010000148.1:0-5460 GCA_040007415.1 Anaerolineaceae bacterium | reverse complement strand
GTTGAGGCGACGGTGGGCGTGGCTGGCGTGGCCGAAGCGCTCAAGGCGGCGGTCGCGGAAGTAGTCACGGCCGCGTTTGGCGCGTTCGCGGGTGGCGTCGCCGTCGACCCGGACTTGCTGTCCGAACCTCCGCAGGCCGCGAGCGTGAGTGCCCCGATGCCTATGACCAGGGTTGCGAGTGTCTTCAACAGTGAATCTCCGAGTGGCGTGTCCGTGACCGGCTGCCTTGCGTTGTTGTCCTATAGTCCCTTCCACGCGCCTTGCAAGCACGGTGCGGACGTTGGTGAGGGGAGCCCGCGTTTGTGACAGCGCACGCAGAAAGGGCCCTCCCAGAGGAAGGCCCTTTCGAAAGTGGTGGTGCGAGACCGCTAGCGGCGGGTGACCGCGAACGCTCCAGCGGACGCGGCGGCAACCATGGCAATGGCGCCGAAGATCAGCCACATGCCGGTCGTGCCGTCAGGCTGCGCCGTCGAGGTGCCCGTATTCGGAGCACCTGGAGCGCCGCCGACTGTCAACTTAGCCATCATGCCCTGATCTGCGTGGAGGAGACAGTAGTAGTCGTAGGTGCCGGCCTTGGTGAACGTGAGTTCGAACTTCGTCCCGGCTGGGAAGCCGATCCCGAGGACCGCGCTGGTGGCGATGCCGGTGCCATCGTACTTACCGCCGGCCGGGATGGACTGGGGCAGGTCAAGGATTGCTTCGCCGCCGCCGGCGGGAATCAGCTTCGCGACGTCCCCAGGGTTGCCAAACGAAACGGTGTGCGGGGTATGGACGTTGGAGACCCACTCCACGGTGTCGTTTACGGCGATGCTGGCCGCGGCCGGGAAGAACTGCTGGACGTCGCCGACCCCGGAATCGCGGATGGAGCTGATCGCCAGCGAGAACTTGCGCCCGCCGCCCACCTTGGGGGTCACGGCTACTTCCTTTGCGCCGCTAGCCGCTGCAAGGGCTTTGAGTTCGTTCATCGATGAGGTAATGAGGGCGGACCCGCGGCTATCCACGGACGCCTGGTTGTCAGGCTGGCCGAGGTCGGCAGTCTGGACAACGACCGAGGCGGTCATGCCGGGGTGAAGAATACAGAAGTAGGCGTAGGTGCCCTTCTTGGGGAAGGTGACAGTGTAGGAATCGGTGCTTGCAGCGCCGCCGAAGACGAGACCGGAGCTAATGAAGCCAGTGCCATCGAAGCTGGGGCTGGCGCCGCCAACGAGAACGCTGGGGTCGCCAGCCGGGATCCCGAAGGTCACGCTGTGCGGCTCCTGCCAGGGGAACGTCCACTTCACGCTGTCGCCCGGCTGTACGTAGACGGTGCCCGGCGCAAACAAGTTGACGGTGTAGCCAGGCGCACCAGCGCCGACTTTGACGTTGATGGTGCTTGCGGCCTGGGCGCCGTTGCCCGCGGTCCCAAACAGGGCCACGAGTCCCAGCGCGAGCGCCGGGAGTACGAAAACGAACTTCCTTAGCAATGTACCTCTCCTCTGGTGGTCGTTCCGCGTCCGCAGTATCGCGGCGCGCTCAATGCTGCCGGGCGTCTCTGGCGGCCAAGCCGTTCTTCGCCCGCCCGAAGCCAACATGGCTTTCGCGGGGACACTATCACAATCCTTTACGAAAAGGGAATGGGATTGAGGACTATTTTTCGACGTATCTATCAGGAGCAGACTTGAAACCGGTCACACGGGCCAGAACTTTCATGCGACTTGCACCGGCCAGTCCGCTGCGGAGGGAAAGCCGGGCACGCTAACAGCCAACCGGACGCTACGCAGGAGTGCCTGCTCGACGGCATGCATGGCAAGCATCCCCACCAACAGCGGGTCATCATCCGTTGGCTCAACACCGCCCATGCCGATGGCGAACACGGTATCGCCGTCGCTGAACGTGTGCGCGGGCACAACGACGCGAGCAAGTCCGTCATGGGCGTGGATGGCGATCCGCTGGAGCTGGTGGTGGGCGAGCGAAGCGTTGGTAGCGATGCAGATCAGCGTCGTGTTTTCGAGCATCGCCTCCATCGCGGCCGTGCGCCGTTCAAGCGATTGAGCGAGGGAAACGAAGCCTCCGCCGTCTTCTCGGGGACCCGCAACCAGCCCCCCGGTGTCGGGATCGAAGACCAGCCCCCCTGCATTGGTAGCGACGATTGCACCAACGATCAGGCCGCGAGGCCCAACCGCGCTGGCCGTGCCCAGTCCACCCTTGATCGCGCGCGCCGGGCCGAGGAGCTTGGCGACCGTGGCACCCGTCCCGGCACCAACGTTGCCCTCGGCCACCCGTCCGCGTTTTGCACGGCTTGCGGCCGCGTATCCGGAGGCTGCGTTTGGGGCGGCGACTGGCGACCCAAGGCCAAGGTCATAAAGGACCGCTGCGGAAACAATCGGGATGCGGCGCTGGCGCGTGGCGAAGCCGATGGAGTGTTCTTCGCACCAGCGCATCACGCCGTCAGCGCTGGCCAGCCCGAAAGCGCTGCCGCCCGAAAAGACCAGCGCGTGCGCGTTGCGCACGATGTTCGGGCCGGCCAGGACATCGGTTTCGCGCGTACCGGGAGCGCCGCCGCGCGTGTCAACGGCCACTGCCTGGGCGCTTTCGCAGAGAACCACGGTGCAGCCCGTGGCCGCCCTGCGATCCGTCCAGTGCCCCACACGGATCCCGGGGACATCGGTGATCGCGTTGTTGCGGCCAGCGTCCCAGCCGGAAGCGTCAGTCACGGCGGACCACGTTACGCCGATGGCAAGGACAGACGTAGAAGGAAGAGACGGTCATGGCCGCCAGTTTACGCTGGCCAGAGCGCGGCGCGGATGGCTGCGGCGGCTGGGCTCGAACCGGCGGGGGACCGCAGCCCACGATCGATGCGTGCCGAGGCGGTATGGAGCGCCTCACGTGCCACGTCGTCGCCGAGCATTTCGATCAACCGCCGGGGCAGCCGCAGCAGTTCATCGATTCCCCAGAGGATACCCGCGGTGTCCACCTCGTCGGCGGTCTTGTCCGGGTCACAGTTGCGGAGGCGTGCGTAGTGCATGGCGAGTGCGCGTCGCGCTGGCGCCTCGAGGCCGGATGTGAGGAGGAAGCTCGCCACGTCGTAAAGCTGAGCGCCGAACCCGGCGGCGCCGAAATCGACCAGCCACGCGCGGCCTCGTCCGAGGAGGACGTTCTGCGCCGCCGCGTTGCCGTGAACGAATCCGAACGGGCTGGCGAGCACTTCGACTCGGGCTGCGGCAAGGTGCTCTCGCGCCGATTCGCGCTCTTGCGCGGCGAAGCCTAGGCGGTGGAGCGGCAGATCGCCTTCGGCGAGCAGATCCGCGGGCCGCTGCTCCCAGCGCAGCCCCTCGCGTACTGGTAGCTGGTGGAGCGCGGCCAACGCCTCTATTGCCGCCTCCGCCGCGCCCGGCGGCGGCACCAGGGCAAGCGCCGAGACGCCATCGACCCACTCTTCGACCGCAACTTCGCGACAAACCGCCAGCAGTTTCGGTGCCGCGGCGAACGCGCTGCGCGTCAACGCCTCCATCACTGCACGGTGGTTGACGGCTTCCTCAGGGTCTGCGCCGGGGCGAAGCAAGAAGACACGCTCGCCGCCGCCTGGCAGGCGAATCGATACACGTTCCGCCGCCCACGGCGAGCCATCAAGCGGCTCGAAGTCGCCCGTCGACGAAGATGGTAGCCGCAGCGCCGCCAGAAGCTGCACGAGCTCAACCAGCACGGCTGGCCCTTCGGGGAACGCGGCCCTTTGGCTGGCACCTGGGGCAGAAGTGCGTAGACCGTCCCCCGACAACCGTTCGAACGATCAGCGTGCCACAGGCGTAACAGGGCTTGCCCGTGCGCCGGAAGACCTGGACGTGCAGGTGCTGGCTTCCGGGCTGGCCCTGGCCGTCTACGTAGTCTTTGAAGCTTGCGCCGCGGTGTTCGATGGCCCGTTCGAGGACGGCACGGCTAGAGGCAAAAAGCCGCCTGGTGGCGGCGGGCGAGAGGTGGGCGGCCGGCGTATCAGGCCGGATTCGGGCCTCGTAAAGCGCTTCGTCAACGTAGATATTGCCCAGGCCCGCCATCCGCCGCTGGTCAAGCAGCACCGCCTTGACCGGCGCTGTGCGGCCAGCGATCGCACCTCGGAAGGCCTTCAACGTGAGGCCCTCGTCGATGGGCTCCGGCCCCAGGCGAGCAAAGAGTGCAGCGGTGTCATCAACCACGCTCCACGTGCCGAACTTGCGCAGATCCGCCCAGCGCAAATCGTGGCCGTCATCCAGGACGAGTTTTGCGCGCTCCCACTGTTCCACCGGGGCCGAGGATTCGCGCCAGAGCAGGCGCCCGGTCATGCGCAGGTGGATGATCAGCGTGCGCCCGTCATCCATGCCAAGGAGGATGTACTTTCCTCGCCGCCCCATGGCCGTGAACGTGCGGCCCACCAGGGTGGCACGGAGCGCCTCGATTGGCGCTTTGGCGAGCAACTGAATGGTCCCGGGATCGACGTCGACTTCGGCTATGCGGCGGCCAACGAGGAGCGGCTCCAGGTCGCGCCGGATCGTTTCGACTTCGGGGAGTTCGGGCACTGGATGATGGTAGCTGCGGCCGCGGGTTCGTGCTTTTGGACGTTCGTAGAGTGTGAACGAGTCTATGCTGGAGGCTCGAGGTATAGCTGATTTGGGGTGGCTCGATGCGGCCCAGTGTGTTTGTATACAATGTATCAATGACTCGGAGGGACGCCACTTGGCCGCATCCTGGCTTGCCTATACGACCCCCAACGCCCATGTCTCCGCCGAGGGGCCCGACTACTTTCGCGACGTCTATCCGTACGTCCTTCCGCCGCTGGTGCAGTTCGAACGGGAGCCAGTGAAGCTCGACCCGGCGCCCGCGATCTGGGTGACCGACACCACCTTTCGCGACGGCCAGCAGAGCCGCGCTCCCTACACGGTCGAGCAGATCGCGCGGCTCGACGAGATGCTGCACCGCCTTGGTGGGCCCGAAGGGATGGTCCGCCAGTCCGAATTTTTCCTGTATACGAAGAAGGACCGCGAAGCAGTCGAACGTTGCCAGGAATACGGATTCACGTTCCCCCAGGTCACCGGCTGGATTCGGGCCACCATGGGCGATTACGAACTGGTGCGCGCCGCGGGCCTGCGGGAGACGGGCATCCTCTGCTCCATTTCGGACTACCACATCTTCAAGAAGCTGAACTCCACGCGCGAAAAGGTTGTAGAGGGATACCTCAAGGTGGTCGACGCCGCCCTCGCCGATGGCGTCATCCCGCGCGTGCACATAGAAGACAGCACGCGCGCTGACTTCTATAACGTTGTGCTGCCGTTCGTGCGGGCACTGATGGAGCGGGGCAAAGAGGCCGGGATCCAGGTGAAGGTGCGTTTTCCCGACACGATGGGCGTCGGCGTAAGCGACCCGAACGTGGCCCTTCCGCGCGGCATCCCGCGCCTGACGGCAGCCCTTCGCCACGAAGCGGGCGTGCCTTCGGAAGCGCTGGAGTACCACGGC
>JBDTVB010000147.1:0-5466 GCA_040007415.1 Anaerolineaceae bacterium | reverse complement strand
CCAGCACCGTGAGTAGCGCCAGCAGTTGCCGGCGCGAGCGCGAAGGGCTCATCGCAGCCGCATAAGCCCGCAAAGCCGGTGCCAGCGACCGTCCGCGTTCGACGATTCGTGCCAAATGCCGATCCAATTCGGCCTGCTCCGCCGCCGTGTTGGTCAGGATGCACACCGCGCGCTGTTCCAGCAGACCGCAGCCCCGCAAATGGGCGCGCGGGTAGATGTCACCGTGCTGAGGGACAATTCTGCCGCCACCACTCAGTGGGGGACGCTCTCGCAGGCGCTTCGAAACCCCCCGCCGGACCTGTTCGGCGGAAGCTCGTCTCAGAAGGATGCGCCAGCCACCAACGTCGGCGACCAATCGAAGGCTTATGTCACGGCGAAGCCCGACACCGGCGGCACCCAGGTGTGGACCGACGTTTACCGGTTCGGGCGATCGGTCGTCATCGTCCAGGTGCTCAGCCGAAACGAGGCCGAGGCCCAGAAAGCGCGCATCGCGATCGCCGAGAAAATCCGCGATAGAGCGAAGTAGGGCGCGTCCCGAACCGCTAGAATCCGCCCGGTGGCTGACCGATTGCGGTCTGGAGGGTTCACCCGTGACTCAGATCTTCGAAGAACGCGTCCGCCGTCTCCCGTTCGCCTTCACCGCGCTCGACTCGGCGGTTCGTCGCGACATCGTCTACCTGGAAGCGTCTGACACCGGCCAGAGCTTCGGCGTACTCTATCGCCCCCCGAATCACGAACCGAAGACGGCCGTTTACCTCATGCACCCGCGTGGCGAATTCACCCGCCACTACGTGGTTCCGGGACTTACCTCGCGAGGTTACGCCGTATTCGGTCACAACAGCCGTTACCTCAACAACGACACGCACATGATCCATGAACGGCTGCTCTTCGACATTGCCGCCGGGATGCGCTACCTCAAGGAACGAGGTTTCGAACGCATCGTGCTGTTGGGCAACAGCGGAGGCGGGTCGCTACTCGGCTTCTACCAGTCGCAGGCATCTCGCTTGCCCGTGGACCGGCTGCGCCAAACGCCGGGGGGCGAGCCGATCGATCTGATCGCCGAAACGATGCCCGAAGGCGACCTCTACATCGCTACCGCCGCCCACCTCGGGGAGGGCCGCTTCATGCTTAACGTCCTTGACCCCGCCGTCATTGACGAAGACGACCCGACCGCAACTGATGCGGAATGGGACATGTACAACCCCGCAAACGGCTACCGGCCATTCCCCAACCCCAGTGTCTACGACCCCGCCTGGGTCAGTGAGTACCGCCAACGGCAGCGGGAGCGGAACCGCCGACTGGACGAGCGCGCCCGAGCCTATCTCGCCGAGCATCGAGACGCGAGAGATCGAGCGCGCGAACCTGGTTTCGCCGACCAGCCGTGGGCTACCGTCGGCATGGTCACGCGCAAAGCGCGCCTGGGGCGCTACATGGTCATCTACCGCACACTGGCCAATCCGGCGTACCTCGACCCGCGGATCGACCCCAGCCGCCGACCCCTGGGCAGCATCTTCTCCCCGGCCGACCCGATTATCGGGAACTACGGCCCGGGCGGACTGGCACGAATCATGACCCCCGGCGCCTGGCTGAGCACCTGGAGCGGCCTCTCAAGCCAGGCCGATCTGCCCGACACAATCACCCACGTGACCATCCCCACGCTCCTGGTCTACGCAGATGGCGACTGCGACATCTTTCCCGCCGAACAACGCGAACTACTCGAGAACAGCGGAGCAGCGGACAAGCAACTGCTCGACTTGCCCTGGGCCGACCACTACCTCCATCCGGTTGGAGACGCGGGGAGGAAATTGGCCGACCCGCGTGTACGAATCATCGACCTGATTGTGCCGTGGATCGAAGATCGAATCGGTGGGCCACGCTAAGAATCAAGCTCTGATCGGCTTCCGTGCCGTTACCACGCTGTTTTGAGGCAGGAGCTCCGACTGCCAACACTCGGCGAACCCTGCCTCAGTCAACAAGGCGCAGACGCGCGAGCGAGTGCGGTTCTCCCCGCCCAGCACAGCCATCGCCAGGCCACTGACCGATGGGTGGTCCGGTCCACTGAAGTCCTCCGCAAGCATCGGCTCGGTAACGACGATCATCGCTCCGGGCAACGCGGCGGCGAAGCAGTTGCCCAGGATCGCCCGGGCGTCGTCGTCGCCCCAGTCGTGCAAGATGCTGGAGAGCAGCAGAACATCATGGTCACGCGGCAGGACGTCTTCAAAGAACGTCCCGGCGACGAAGGTCAACCTCTCTGAGACACCGTTCTGCTCTGCTCGCTCGAGCGCGAGGGCTCGAACACCTTCCACATCGAAGATCGTGGCACGGAGATCTGCATGACGTTGCAGGAGCGCGGTCGCGTAGCCTCCGCCGCTTCCCCCCACATCCAGCAGATGTCCAAAGTGGCTGAAGTCGACTTGCTCCATCAGTGACCGCCCACCGTGAACAGCGTTCGCGAACATGCCTTCCGCGAACCATCGCTGCTCCTCCGCGCCAAAACCTTCGAACATGTCGTGTTGGCCTTCAGCGGTCCACGGCATCCCTGTCGCCAGCGCCTGCGGGAGGCAGCGAATCGCCTCCCAGAAACCGCTGTACAACAGTCCGCGCCCACCGATGTACCGCTCGCTCGCTCGGACGAGAAAGGTGGAAGCCGCGGGGCTGTTCGCGATACGCCCCACTTCGTCACGTTCAAGCAGCCCCTGGGCAGTGAGGAAGGCGATGAGCGACGGAAGAACCCGCCTCGACAATCCCAGTTCGTAACGGAGATCATCCACGGAAAGGGCGCCGACCTCCAGGCGGTCAAACATGCCCGTGCGCAAGGCGAAGGTCAGCGCCTGGGCGCGCACCGCCCCATCCTGGAGTGCGTAAATCTGAAATCGGGCTCGCTCAAGGTCGTCTGTCATGGCGCGGTATCTTCGCCGAAGTAGGCCCAGAACGGCAACTGCCGCATCGATTCGACTCGATCGTTCGGAACCGACCGATACACTCGTCTCCGTGGTAAACCTGTGCCCCGTGGTAGCCGGCCGGGAGCGAACGTTCTGCTGCCACTCCGCTGTCCTCTCAGGGAAGTTCGTTCCCAACTCGTTGGCCGCCGTCGACGAATGCGTGCGCTTCAACGTGCCTCGGATCGAAGTGGATGTGCGCTTCTTATCTGATGACACGATGATCGTCTACCACGGCAGTCAGCTCGATGAGGACACCACCGGAACCGGCAAGGTGAGCGACCACCACCGCTCGTCCGCTCGCGCCATCCACTATCTGGACGACCTCTCTAGCACTCTCTGTTCGCTCGAAGAAGTGGTGGACCTTCTGCGTCCGGTGGACACGACGCTACAGATCGACCTCAAGTTGATGCGCCCGATCGGCGAGACGCGCTTGCGCGGGCTGACCGCAGCCCTCTCTCCACTCGCCGACCGTGTCCTCGTCGGCTCCCAGGCACACTGGAATCTCCGGCAACTGGCACTCGCCGGCGTCCGCGTCGCCTTCGACCCCACCATGCAGTGGCACTTCTCGCCCGAGCGGGGACTGGGCTACTTCCCGGACACCATGGGTGTCTACGGGATGTGGGACGACGCACCGGTCGCCCACAATCGCAACTTCAGCCCTCGGCAGTACTTCGAAACGCGCACGCAGGACATCCTCGGTTTGCTCCCCGCCGCCGTGGAGTGGATGGTCGACATCGGGACCATTCGTCACATGGCCAACCTCGGCTTTTCACTCGGGGACGAGTTGGCCGAGCGGGACGTGGAACTCGCAGCGTGGACGCTGCGTGATGTGGGACCGGAACAGACGCTGAAGCAGCTCATGGACGTCTGTGGGGCGGGCGCCGCAACCATAATCACGGCCGACCCAAGCACGGTACTGGCTTACCTCGGCTCTGGCCCATTGTAATCAGAGCGTAAATTCGTCACGTCCGCGCCACCGCTTGGACCCCGTTATAGGGGGTTGCCCTCGGTGATGCTTGCCGAATCCTCTATATGGGAGCGGAACACCAGCAGAGGGGCAGGGAGTAACCATGCGGCGATTTTCAGCCAGGCTTGCCAAGGCCACGAGGAGCGTCTCGGAAGATAGCGACGCGTCCGGCCAGGGACTCGCCGAGTACGCTCTCATCCTGGCGTTTGTTGCGTTGGTCTGCATCGTCGCGCTCGGCACGCTCGGCGGGTCGATAGCCTCGTCCCCGGGGTTCACCACGCTCGTTGGCGCGATCTAGCAGCCAGCCCGGCCCTAAAGCGGAACGACTCCGCAGCCTTCGGCGGTGCCTTCTACCCAGAAGACGCCGCCGTCTGATGTCTGCAGGTTTCGCGCGTAAGCCGGGACCACTGGGGAATAACGCACCCAGCGCTCCCCCTGCTGCTGATAGACCGAGCGGAAACAGGCCTTCGCGCGGTAGAGCACTTCGTCCAGGTTGCCGGGAGGGATGACCACAAGGTTCCAGCCGGAACTCAGGTTAATCGTCGCGCCGTCCGTACGGGGCGCCGGCGTTGGTGAAGGGATCGGAGTCTTCGTTGGCGTGCTGGTTGGGGTCGCCGTCTTCGTGGCCGTGGAACTCGGGCTCACGCTGGGGCTGGGTGACGTGGGCGGCGGCTCGGCCCCGCCGGACGCGCCAGGACACGAAGACGCAGCGGGATACTGCGCAATCACAACCACCCACGCTACGATCGTCCCGGCCGTGTTGCGTTTCACGGCAACACCAACGCACTTCGCAGGCCAACCTGCACTGGCGGTGTCGATGCGAACTCCGCTCCCAGGATAGGTAATCCCAGCAATCGCTTGTGGTGGCCCAACGGAAAGCGCGGCGCTCGCGGCGACGGCATACACGCCCTCCCCGCTGCCGCCAAGAGCAAAATAGCTGTCGTAGCCACAGTCTGCTGCGCGCTGGCCCCAGTTCCGGCCGAACGAATCGGAGTGGCCACCGGGACCTCCGTTGTCCACCTGCCATTGGGCGAACCATGCTGCGGCCGCGTTCAGCGCTCCAGAGGTTTCGAGTGGCGTGGGGTGCGCGACGTTGGTGCTGCGCCACTGTTGCAGCAGCGAGAGGAACTGAGTCTCTTCAGAATCCAACGCAGCGCCAGTGACGCTGCATGGGCCGCCTGCGGCGGCCGATTCTGAGGGCCGCATGAATCCGACAAGCCCGGCCGCAGCAACGGCGAGGCCGGCAAACAGAATCAGCAAACGTTTCAAATCGAAACCTCGTTCGTGGGGGCGATACGGTCGAACGACCATAACATGCGCAATTCCGCCAACGTCAACCAGGGGATGATGCATTTTACCCCCTCAATGCCGGAATTTGCGCTCCGGTTACACTCTACAAAGCAGCGCCGTGGCGCAGTTCACTCAAGGAGACGCCGTGCCTCGTACTATCGCCATCATCGCCTTCGAGGGAGCCGAAGAACTCGATTTCGTCGGGCCGTGGGAAGTCTTCACCATGGCCGCCGCTCTCGTTCCCGATTCTTGCGCCGTCTACCTGAT
>JBDTVB010000146.1:0-5475 GCA_040007415.1 Anaerolineaceae bacterium | reverse complement strand
GCCAGCTCCCGATAGCGCGGAATGCGATGCATTCGTGATTCCATGTGGCCGACGAGTGTCTCTTTTGAGATTGGGCCATCGAGTACGCTAGTCGAGCCGATGTGGAGCGGCAAGGTGGGCTTTTCGAAATAGAGGAAGGCGGCGTCCATGGAACTCATGCGGCGACGCAACGTGGGAGCAGTCATCTGTGATTTCCCTCAGCTCGGCGGGTTGGTAGCCGATATCGGCACGAATAGACCAGCCCGATTATAGTAATGGACGAATGCTATCGTCTTGCCGCAATACCAGCCTCCCTGTAGCGTTCGCCAAGGGTACCTGACGGCTGGTGGTGAGGTGCGATCGATGTCGTGGATAAAGGGGCAGTCATGACACAGTTCAAGCACTCCTTCCTGGAGTATGCGGAAGACCCGTTCCACGAGAATCCGTTCGCGGAAGACCCCTCGCTGCAACCCGTCGCCACGCCGATCTGGCGCGAGTCGATGTTCGGGTTTGATTGGCTGGCGCTGCGTTCATCCCCCGTCTACTACGGATGCGGCGTGCCCAGGGGAAACGGAGAGCCCGTTGTCGTAGTCCCCGGATTCCTGGCATCCGATGCCTCGCTCATGGAGCTGCACGCATGGCTCGCACGCATCGGCTATCGCCCGTACTTTTCGGATATTGGCCGCAACGCCGACTGCCCGGACCACATTGCTGGCAAACTACTTGAGACCGTCAAGCGCGCACATCGCGAGACTGGCCAGCGCGTCCGCCTGATTGGTCACAGCCTGGGCGGAATGCTGTCGCGCAGTGTCGCCCTCGACTTCCCGGAGTATGTGAGCCTCGTCATCTCGATGGGTTCGCCGTTTCGCGACGCTGTCCGTGCGCACCCGTCACTGATCGCCGCTACTGACTCGCTGCGCCGATCCCGGGGGGTGGGCAGCAACATCAAGCCGTCCTGCTTCAGCGGGCACTGCACATGCAATTTCGTCAAGAACATGCTCGCGCCGGAAGAGTACGAATTCGAGGTCGCGCATTACGCGATCTACTCGAGAAACGATGGCGTGGTCGACTGGGAATCGTGCATTGAGGAAGACCCGGCGCTCAACAGCGAAGTGAACTGCACACACATCGGCATGGCATTCCACCCCGGGGTCTATCGTGAGTTGGCGAAGCGCCTCCGCCAGACTGCCTGACGGCCTTGCCCGACAGACAGAAACGGGCCGGTCGCAATGACCGGCCCGTTTTCGCGCTCATTGGGGTCCGCTGATTAGACGGCGGCTTTTTCGGCCTTTTTCTTAGGCTCGGTCGCGGCAACCTTCGGCTGCATCGCTTCGAACCCACGGCGGACGATGTCGGACACGGGGTTGGCCGTGGCGAAGCTGCGGGCGGCGGCGATGGCGGCCTGGCTGGTCTCCTTGTTAGCCTCGACAAGCTTGCCGATTACTTCACGGGCTTCCGTACCGGCGCCCAGTGCTTCCTGGTAGGCGGCCTGGGTGAACGTGAGTGCGCGACCCTGGGCTGCGGTCGTGGCCTCGAGGACGGCCGTGTAGAACTGGCCAAGGTCGGTGGGCTCACCGGCGAGCTTCTTGCCGAGTTCGAGGGCCTCGCGCTGGCCCTTGGCGACGTCGGTCGCGAACTGACGGGTGACCTTCATGCCGCGTTCGTTGCCGCTGGCGATCGCATCGGTGAGGATGTCGTAGCTGGCGATGAGGGCGTCGTAGTACTTCTGGACGGTTTCGTTGGCTGCCATGGTGTCTTGAGTTCCTTCCGCGGGCGAAAAGAGTGTGGTGCGCCCGTCGATAGATGCAGTATGCACATAGATGCGCAGACTTGTCAACGGCGTGCTGATAGGTGCATACTGCATCTACCAGGGGGGCCCACATGACCGACGCCACTTCAAAACCTCGCCTTCACGGTGAACTGCTTTCGACGAGCCTCCTTGCGTTTCTGAAGAACTGGAACGCGTACGGCTATCAACTCTCGCAACGGCTGGCCGAGTCGGGCATGCCCGACTTCGATAGCGGGACGGTCTACCGCACCCTCCGTCAACTCGAAAAGACCGGCATGGTGTCATCCTTCTGGGACACGTCCGAGAGCGGGCCGGCGCGGCGGATGTACAGCCTCACGAGGGCGGGCGAACTTTTCCTTACGGGCTGGATCGAAACCCTACAGAACTACCAGTCGATCCTCCAAACCGCCCTTTCCGGCCTCGCGCCGTTGGTTCCCCGGGCGACCGAAGCCGACGACGTTGACTCCGCCCTGTAAGATCCGCACCGAACACCAGGAAGAAGGTTGAACTATGGCTCAGGGAACGCAGGCAGACCCCTTCGAAATGTGGCGGGACTGGATGGCCAATTCGGAACGGCAGTTGAACGGGTTCCTCAACAACGCGATGTCGACTGACCAGTTCACGCAGTCCATGGGCCAGTTGATGGACGTCTACCTCAATCTGCAAAAGAGCATGAACGAAGTGATGGGTCGCACCTTCTCAGCCCTCAACCTGCCGACGCGCACCGATATCCTCTCCCTTGGTGAGCGCTTGAGCGCGATCGAGGACCGCCTCGGCGCCATCGAATCGGGTCTGACCGCGCTGAAATCAGCGCCAGCAGTCAAGGCTGGCATAGCGGCAGTGCCCGTAGCCGCAGTCCCGCGCCCTCCGCGCACGAAGAAACCGGCCGCGAAAGTTAACTAAGCGTTCACGCTGCGTTTGCAGCAGGGACACAGGCTCCTGTCACACTGAGTCCGCGGGTCGACGGCCGGAGAGCCACTGCCGTGCTCACTGGCCAGGTTCCTGTAACCTTGTTCCTTCCACAACGCGAAAAGGTCGTCACCATGACTCAAGCTCCGGCCAGCCCCGCCACCATCGAAGACCGCGTACGAAGCGAAGTCGAGCGGACGATTCAGCGCGGTGTTAAGGGTCTGGAGTACATCTCGACCGGCGATCCCGCCGTGGGCGTGACGCCGAAGGATGTCATCCACTCGCGCGGAACGCTGAAGCTCTACCACTACCGCCCGATGTCGGACGAAGTGTATCGGGTGCCGGTCCTGCTCGTTATGTCTTTGGTGAGCAAGCCCTATATCCTTGATCTAACGCCTGGGCAAAGCCTTGTGGAGTTTCTGCTCAAGCGCGGCTTTGACGTCTTCATGATCGACTGGGGCATACCCCGTCCCGAGGACAAACGCCTGAAGTTCGAAGACTACGTGCTGGACTTCATTCCCGACTGCATCCAAAAGGTGCTCGAAACGAGCGGTGAACCGGACGTCTCGGTCGTTGGCTACTGCATGGGCGGGCAGCTCTCGGTGATGTACGGAGCACTTCATCCGGACGGTCCGATGAAGAACCTCGCCTGCTTCACAACGCCAGTGAACACAGACGGCATGACTCTGATGAAGCAGTGGTGCGACCGACGCTATTTCGATGTCGATCGCATTGTGGACACGCTGGGTAACGTGCCGCCCGAGCTGATGTTTGCGTCGTTCGACATGCTTCGGCCCGTTTCGGCGATGGTCGGCCGGGTGAAGCTCTGGGACAACATGTGGAATGACGAATTCGTCCGCTCGCATCGCATGTTCGACCGTTGGGCGAACGACCAGATCCCTTTCCCCGGTGAATGCTTCCGCCAGAACACGAAAGAGCTGATGTGGGAAAACAAGCTCTTCAAAGGAGAGCTGGAGCTCGGTGGAAGACGCGTCGACCTGGGCCAGATCACGGTGCCGTTTCTGCACGTGATGGCAGAACACGACCACATCGTCCCCTACGAAGCGGCCAAAGATCTGCTCCCTTTGGTCGGGAGTGAAGACAAACGAGACGTCATCATGAAGGGCGGCCATGTCAGCCTTGTGGCTGGCGGAAACGCCATTTATCGTCTGTGGCCACAGCTAGACTCGTGGCTTGCGGAGCGTTCGGTATGAAGATGGAAGGCGTACGCGCCTACCCGCTGACCCGGCAAATCGGTGGACGGGAAGTCACCCTCCGCTATATGAGCGACGGCGACAAAGTAGCGATGCTCTCGTTCGCCCGCGCGCTGCCCGAACACGACTTGCTCTTCCTCCGTCGCGACATCACCCAGCCGACAGCTGTCGATAGCTGGATCCGCGATATCAACGCGGGCCTGATTAGCACCGTGCTCGCGACGGTTGACTCGAACATTGTGGGCTACGGCACCATCCATCGAAACGACTTGCGGTGGTCATCGCACGTTGCGGAACTGCGAGTCATGGTTGCCGAAGCGATGCGGGGCAAGGGCCTTGGGCAGGTGTTGACGCAGGAGGCATTTGCCATCGCTCTAGCGTCCGGTATCGAAAAAGTTGTTGCCCAGATGACGCTCGATCAGAAGGGTGCGATCGCCACCTTCGAGGGAATTGGCTTCCGTCCCGAAGCGCTCCTCCGTGACCAGGTGAAGGATCGCGATGGGAACAAGCACGACCTCCTGGTGCTCACGCACGAAGTGGCCAAGTTCGAAGCGGCGATGAACGCGTATGGCGTGAACGAAGCCTTCGGCGGCTAAGCGGCCTCAGTTCACCCGTTCAGCCAACACGACGGTGCGCTGCGGGTAGCCATCCGCGTTCGGGGGGCCACTACAGGTCATCAGAGTGACGCTCTCTCGCCCTTCCCGGCCGTGCAGAATCGCGCCCATATCGATGGCTGCGAGGGTGTAATCGACCGTCGAACTCACGCGGTAGGCGCGGCTGGAGCCATCCGAAAGGCCGACCTCCACCGTGTCGCCCAGCTTCAGAGCCGAAATGCGATTGAAGACGCCCGCGCGGCCGGCGTACTCGAAGTGGGCCGCGAAGAAGGTGGAGCCGCCTTCACCCGGCAAGGCGTTGTACGCCGGGTTCCAACCCACGTGCTGGGAGTCCTGGGGCACTTCGAGCCGGCCAAACGCGTCCAGCCCGAAGCGGGCAACAGGCGCCTTCGCCACGCCGATTGCGGGGACGCTGAGCCACGAGACATCCGTGCCCTCAAGGGCCGGCGGCGGGACGGGCTGACCCTCGTCCTTTCCGTAGCGCTCGATTGCCTTTTCCACTTCAGCTATGAAGCGGTCGTCCACGGGCGCCGCAAATCCCGTAAGCGGGTCACGTCCAACGTAGCGCAGCTGTTCGGCGAGGCCCGGATGGACCGCGTCTGCGCGCGCCCGCAGCACCATCAGGGGGGTCACCGCGAGACCCGCCGCCAGCAAGACGCCAATCGCCAGGAAGAACTTCAGCCGGTGCATTTCACCAGTGTAGTCGGCTCACGGGAAGCCGCCGTGAAGCGGCTAGCCGCTTCGGCGATTGACGATTAGTGCCTCAACCGCGCGAACCCTATAACTCCTCGTTGCGAAGGGCCGTTCATACGTCATACCCCTGAGAGCCGAGTCTACTTCTTCTTGGCCGCCCGTTGAGCGCGAGCTGCGGAGTTGGCCGCGACCGCGGCGCTGATGAGTTGCTTGAAGGCGGCCTCGTTGATCTTCTCCCCTTCGCGGAGGTCGATCGCACGCCGCGTGTTCCCTTCCA
>JBDTVB010000145.1:0-5574 GCA_040007415.1 Anaerolineaceae bacterium | reverse complement strand
CAGGATGGTTGCAGAACCGTGATGATCCATCAACACCCTAAAATCGTATCGAACACACACGCCCTCCACCATGGCAAGAAGGCAAGTTCCGAGCCACCGCTGGGCATGTATACTCAGACTCGGTGCCCGACTCAGAACATCCACGAAGAGAAGCTCGCACCCATGTCCGCTCCGAGGACTTTCGGAACCTCGATTCGAGCGGGATGGCGATCGATGCAATCGCGAGTATGGATGAACTTCACTTGGACCCATTCATCACGCATCTGAAACGGCGTTCCTTCGAGCTCGTGGGTGCCTCTCCGGGCGCTAAAATCCTCGATGTGGGTTGTGGTGCGGGCGATGATGCGATTGCGATGGCGCGGATTGTAAGGCCCGGAGGAGCCGCTGCTGGTGTCGATCTAAGCGAGGCCATGGTCGTCGAAGCTCGGAGGCGGAGCCAGGCTGCTGGTCTAGAGATCGACTTTCAGGTCTCCTCTGCCGCGCAGTTGCCTTATCCAAATGACTGGTTCGATGGCGTCCGCTGCGAACGCACCCTACAGCACGTCGAAGATCCTGAGGCTGTCCTCATGGAGCTTGTGCGGGTGTTGCGACCTGGGGGCACGGTGGTCGCGATCGACTCCGACCGAGGGGTATTCGCGCTGGACTTCGCTGGCTGGGACGCAGATGTTGAGTTCCGGCTCGGGCGTTGGGGCGCCAGTGGCGGCGGGGTGCGAAACGGCCTCTTTTCACGTCGGGTGCGCCGTCGATTGATCGAGATAGGCCTCCAAAATGTGGTCGCACATCCCTGGGTGAATACCAGCACAGCCGAACTTCAAAGGCGCCCACATCTGGTTGAGGAACGCTGCGCGCGAGCCGTCGCCGCCGGGGCGATCACCGAGACAGAGGCCAAGGTTCGTGTGCGGGCGGTCCGGTCCGCCTTCGAGGACGGCACGCTTCAGATCACCACCCTCTTTTGGATGACGGTCGGGACCAAGCCCATTGGTCTAACTCGTGGCTAGGCGCGGTTCGGAGCGAGGACCGTGCCAACCGGGCGGTAGCAGAGGAACCCCGGCCCCAAGACTTCGTTGAACCCGGTATCGACGGCGCCCGTGGTATCGCGGTAAACGATCACCATGACGGCACCCGAACGCGCCTGGCGTTTGCGATAGGTGAGCCCTGGGCGGTTGGGGACTTCTAGCCGTCGAAGCGTCTCGGCGTTCGTGCTGGTGGTGCCAGCGGGCCACAGGCATCCTGCCGCCCAACCGTGTTCAGCGGCGAACGTGTTGAGGGCGTCGGAGCGCTGCTCCTGATCTTCAAGGGGAAAGGTTGACGCTGGTGACGGCGCGGGGGATGGGCTCCGCGTTGGAGTGCGGGTCGCAGAAGCGGAGCAAGCGCTTGCGAGCATCCCCACGGTGACGATTACCAAGATCACGCGCAGCACGGCGGTATTCTACCGGGCGGCGCGGACGCACGCTGTCACGATGTCCTCATCGTGTGGCTTTTCTACGGAACGGCGAAGGGGCCCCGCCCGCGCTCCCGAAACTGAAATCAGATGAGGGCCAACCTGGTCCAGGCTTTCGGCGAACGGCTGATTGAAAGCGCTACGGCACTATTCGCCGCAGGCCTCTAACAGCGAATGTCTGCGCCCCGGTTCCCTAGCTGGTGCCCTAGTCTTTGATCCTCAAGGTCAGCAGTTCGTCCTTGATGATTTCGTCCGCGCGCGCAGTCAGCGCGTCAAGGTCGTCGTCAATGGTGAGATACCGACCAGAGAGACTGTCGTAATGACCGGAGGCTAAGCGAGCACAGAGTAGCCCGGCTCGTTCCGGCGAGGCGAACGTCGATTCGGGAATAGCGAGGCCGTACGACGAAAGGAGCTTGGTGTTCACAATTCCGGGATGGATCGCGAAAGAGGCGATGCCTGACTTCCTGGCCGTCTGGGCGAGTTCCTCAGAAAGACGAATCAGGGCCGTCTTGGCGATCGACGATGCGAAGATGGGCATCCCCGGTGCGCGTGTGCCTGACGCGCTAGCAACGTTGATAATCCTCCCACCGCCGCGGGCGATCATCCCAGGAATCACGACGCGGTTGAACAGGAAGGCCCCACGAACGATTGACTCGATGCACTCCCACCAGCCGTCGGCGTCGACCTCCCAGTCGTTACCGACCGGGCCGGGTGCGCCGGCATTATTCACCAGGATAGAGACGGGTCCGAGATGCTGCGAGACGGCCTCGACCGCAGCCAAGACGGACTCAGGATTGCGGACATCAGCGCGGGCAGCGTAAGCCAGCCCGCCGGATGAGGTAATGCCATTAACGGTGTCGTCCAACTCGCTCTGGTTTCGTGAGACGACCCCCACCGATGCCCCGGCTGCTGCCAAAGAATTCGCGATCGCCTGCCCAATGCCGCGGCCGGCTCCGGTGACCAAGGCCGCCTGCCCCGCCAATTGGTTAGTCATCGTTTCTGCCCTTCGTGCGGCCCGGAGAGGCGTGCCGTAGACGCGGACTCTACAAGGAAGTCCCGCGTCGCGTATTACCGGTGAGCCGCTGGCTTCCGTCGCCCCGCCAGAGCGCAGCTGTGCCTCGCTATGGAAAATTCGTCGCTACCCTCGATTATCGTCGACCCCCCGGGCTCGCAAACACCCCACCGCCTCCATCATCACGCGGCAATCGACCTCATTGTAGGCAGATACCTCCGACATCAGGTCGACATCCGATAGGCATGACCCCTGCATCGTGGCCTCATGAGCACACCACCAGGCAGCCACCATCGCACCAAGTCCGTCCGTCACGCCATCGGGCCAATCGGTCTCGATCAAGCCGTGCTGCTTGAGCGAGCGAGCAACTGTCTTCAGGCCGAAGCCCATCGGCCCGCGTACGATGACGGGCTCCCTCTTCATGACGCGGTTGAGGAAGTCGAACCAGTTAGGCTCGGGCCAGGAAGCTTCCCTCAAGGGGTTGCGGGCGCGTGCTGACTTCAGCGCTCCGCTCATGCTGCTCGTCTCTGCTGGAGACCAGTGGAACACCAGCGGCCGCTCAACACCGGGAGCGACGCGTTGCCGCACCGACTCCATGTGGGCGAGCCACCGTTCGATGATGTCCGCCTCGCAGTTCGTCTCCAGCTGGTCGGCGGTGAAGCAGGAGAACCGCCATTCCCCGTCGTCCATGTGCCCGCAGCCGATCATGAAGATCAGCGGCTGACCGTTCTGTTCGGGGAACAAGGTGAAATCGTCGTTGAGATTGCTGACCGTCTCGAAGTCGACGAAGAACTCGATGCCCCGGGGTTCGCCCCAGATGTCGGCTTCGGTGGCAATCGTCGAAGGCCACACAACAGGACCTTCCGGGTACCGGTTCACGGCGAGCATCCGGTCCAGCACAGGAACATGGGCCGTTTTCACACCGGCGACCGCAGCGCTGAAGCCAGGGTCAGTCCAGCAGGTCACTCCGGCGGCAATTGCCAGTTCGCGTCCGTCGAGCCCAACCTGCCAGGCAAGGGTGACATCCTCGAGTTCGTGGGCGATACGGGAAACGGTCTTTCTCCAGGGGAAGCTTTGGTCGTTCGAGACGTTCGGTCGAAGCTCGTTCGCGTTGGGTCCCATCAACGGATCCCATCCGGATCCCTCTGTTCGCACCTTCCGGACCCAGTCCACTGCCTCGCTGGCAATGGTCTCCAACGGTCGGCCCTGGACCTCGTGGTTGTGGGGCACCGATGCGAGGCGGTCCATGCAATTGGTACTGCCGGCGTCGTTCGTCCCTTTCCCCCAACCCCGGCCGAGGAGGTACGACTGTGGTGGGAGATATCCTTGGACCCTTCCGAGTGCCTCGTTATAGAGGAAGGCCTGGACCATGTATTCGAGGTGGTCGCTGGCCGCGTGCCAGTGCTTATCGAGCTTCAGCCCGGTGAATTTGGCATCGACAACCCGGTAGTGCCAACCCCTGGCACCGAGCCCGGGCGCTCCGACCAGGGCTTCAGCCGCACTGAGCGCATCCGGGAAGTGGCGATGGAGGACGTCGCTGCGGATGAGCAGGTCTGGGGCTCCGTAGGTGCGGTTCTCGGGGTTGCGGAGGACTCCCTGGTGGATGATGGGCTCGCCCCGCACCATCGCCTCGAAGGTCTCCCGGCAGGCTTCGAGGGAGGTCACGGCTTGAACGCCTGAAGCGACCGGGAACACGGTATCGAGGGTGGCGAGGTGGCGGACGACGGCTGTCTCGAAGTCACGCCCCTGCTTGAAGATGAAGGCCCGGAAGTCTGTGCGAGGGTCTGGCACGGGGTCCTGCTCGTAACCTTTCTCCAGCCCGTAGAGGTTGAGCCAGTCGAGCAGTGGATCCTTCCTGCAATAGTTTCGTGTCTTGGTAGCAGAGACCCAGGCGCGCAAATCAGTCGGGACGATTTCTTCGCCGGCATCATTCTGAATGTAAGCGTGGAAGCCTGTGACCATGCTGTCCTCCTGGTGTATGTGAAATCGGGATACCAGTGTCGCCTGCGACAGAGGGCGGGGAGCCCGTGAAACTCAGAGCTCGTTAGGCCATCCTCGCCCGCGAGTCATTTCACTCCCAGTGAGGAGGTCGGTCAGCGGAACGAGGGTGTCTGGAGACGGTGGGGTAGCAAGGCCGATCTGGGCAGGTGGGCCGCTTACAAGCGATCGGCCGGACTTGGCCGTCGGTGCGCGTCGATTGCGCGTTCAGCCGCAGCACTCGCGCCGTAGCGATTGAGCATCTCCCGCGACTTCCAGCCGGCCAGGTACATGAGGTCCGAGTCGTTGATGTTTGCGGCCTGCAGCTTGTGGGCGAAGGTGTGGCGGAACTGGTGGGGATGAATCCTGGGGATGCCGGCCAGCTCGCACCGCCGTTCGATGATCTGATAGAGGCCGCTCGGGCCGATGCGCCCACGTTCCCCGATCCAGAAGGACTTTTCACTTGCATAGGCGTGCCTCGTCCTGACGAACAAGTAATGGTCGAGGGCCTTCCGGGCCTTGTTTCCCAGCGGTACACGACGCTGTCGCCGGCCCTTCCCCACAACCCAGAACACCCCATCGTCCACGTCCACCCAGGAGTCCGTGTCGAAGTCAGGCTGCAGTTTCAGGGAGGCCATTTCGTTAACTCGCAACCCGGTGTCGAGAAACGCGAGAACCAGTGCGAAATCGCGCCGGTCACGGAAGTCCTTGCCTTCGCACGACTTGAGCAGTCTCTGGAGGTCGACGTCGCGGATGATCGGGACTTCCATCTCCTCGGTCTTAGGCGGCTTCATCCGTGCCATCGGGGACTCCTTTAACTCACCGGCTTCGACGAGGTAGGCGAAGAAGCGGGACGCCCCGCGATAGCGGTTGGCGGCAGTGGCCGACTTCCAGGTGGCGAGCATGTCGTTGATCCATGCTGTCAGGTGTTCGCGAGTTATCAGCTCAGGTGCGGCAGGCAGGGCGTGGGTCCGAAGGAAGGCTGCCATGAGGTTAACGGCCTCGCCGTAGCTCTGGCGGGTGCGGGGACTCTTGTTCTCGGCGCTGAGGGAACGAAGGAAAGCATCGCGGTATACTGTGAGGACGTCCGGGGCCACTCCGGGCGTCTCGCTGGTACGGTTTGTCGCCATTAGTCACCTCTTCG
>JBDTVB010000144.1:0-5586 GCA_040007415.1 Anaerolineaceae bacterium | reverse complement strand
GTCCTCCTGGTTTCACAAAGGGCCCGTAACATCGTCTGCAAGGAGATCAAGACGTCGCGGCCGGTACTCCGCCACCGCCGCGACGCTCCTCAACCGAAATCTTCGACCGGCGCCGAATGGGGCGCTCCAGTCGTACGGCCGGGTAGAGCCTCCCCTCTGCCCGCGCCCCGCGCCCTCTGGGCTCACACAGGCTAGTCTCGACCGTCCCTCTCCTACCTCTCTCCAGTCGTGTCGAACAGCCCCGGAACCGCAAAAGAGCCCGCTTTGGCCAGCGGGCTCTTTGCTTGTGCGGAAAGGCGTGTTGGCCGCCAAGTCGTCTACGCGGTGACGGGAACGCCGAGCTTCACCGCCGGTAGTGCAGGGCCACCGAAGAGGTCTACCACCGCGCCGCCCTGGAGCAGGCTCGAGACGTAGACGTGGCCCGCGGGTACGCGTTCCGTGACGCTTGCGAGCGCGCTGATCGCGATCCCCGCAGCACTGACTTCGATCTGATCGCCGTCGCGGATACCAAGGCGTAGCCCATCCTCCTCGCTCAACTGGATGCGGTCGTAGCGGTGCAGCTTCTCGGCCTCTGGGTGACGGAGGGATGCCGCGTCCTCCGCCGTGTAGAGGTCACGACCCGTGATGACGCGCAGGCCGTCTGCCGCGGGGATTGCGCTGACGGGCACCATCGTCGCTTTGCCGCTGGCCGGGACCGCAAGCCGGACGCCCTCGCCAATGATCAGGTCGTAAGCGGGCTGGTACGCCGGGTTAGCCTTGGCGATTTCGCCGAGGGCGGCATCCGCGGTGGGGGGCAGCGTCACTCCGAGGGCGGCGCCAAGCAGGTTGAACGCGCGCATGCACTTGACTGCCTCGCCATCCGGTTCCAGGGCCGCTGCCAGCCGCTGCACGCGAAAGTCCATCTGGGTATATGTGCCAACCGCGGTGTAGGGCCGCCCCGCAGCGATCACAACGTTCGCCCGCTTCGCCGTTTCGTGCAGCACGCCGTCGATCACCACGATGGTTCCAATGCCCGCGAGGGCGGCGGCAGCGCCGGGAAGGCGCATGGTGACGTCGTCGCGGATGACGAGCAGGCCGGTCAGCCCTTCAAGCGGGTTGGCGCCTCCCACCAGCGCCACGCCGACGTCCTGCAGACCATGGACGTTGACCGCCGGCGGCAGCACAGCGAGGTTGTTCGATGCGTCCGAACCAAAGATCGCAACGGCGAGGTTGGCTGCTCCGGCTGCCATCGACCCGGCAATAGTCGGGCTGATGGGATTCGGGGCGCAGATGACCAGCGTCTGGTCTTTCGCCGCGGCCTTCAGGATTTCGGCCGCTGCTGCGATGTTCGAGTCGAGAGATTGGGCGCCGCCCAACGCGTCCGCTAGTTGAGCCGCTGCAACGCCTTCTTCGCCGCCGTTCGGGCGAATCCAGACCGCCGCAAAGTCGCAGAGCTCGCTGCGCAGCGCACCGATGACGATGAGCTTCGCGTGTTCGCGTACGCAAGCATCCTTGATGCGGACGCTGGCCACGTTGTGGCTCTCTTCCAGATCGTCCGCGATAACGACGATGGTCTTGGCCTTCGGCAAGCGTGTGAGGTCCGTTGCCATGCGCCACGTACCAAGACGCGCTTCAAGGGCCGTGCGCGTGGCGCGCATGACCGGCCCAAGCGCACTATCGGCGGTCCCCTTGAAGACTTCGGTCGCGATTCGTGCTGCCAGCCACGCCTCTTCGTTGGTTGCCGTGGCACCCACGAGGACGCCGACCTTGCCCTTTGTGGCGGCTACCTTGAGCTGTTCAGCAGCGGCCGCGATCGCTTCTTCGATGGACACCGGCACCTGGATAGCGCCGCGGCGAAGAAGATGCCTGCCGAGCCGCTCGCGAGGTTTCAGCGAATCGTAGTGGTAACGTCCGCGAACGCAGATCTGGTCGCCGCTGACCGGGTTACCGCTCGCATGAGGCCGAACGATGACGCCCTTGCCATCCTTTGCGCCGAGGTTGATGCTGCAGCCCACCGCGCACGAATCGCACGTGGTGTTCGTCCACTGGTCCGGCTTCGCCACCCACTTGTTCGGGTGTTCCATCAACGCCGCCGTCGGGCAGACATCGATGCACGCCCCGCTGAAGTCGCAGTTGCTTTCGTCGATAGCACCGCCCGCGCCGAAAGCGATTTGCGTGTCCCAGCCGCGGCCGCTGAGCGTGATTGCGCCCGTATGACGCTTCTCATCGCAGGCGCGCTGACAGCGGGTACAGATGATGCACATCTGGGGGTCGAACTCCATGAAAGGGTTCGCGCGGTCCGCCGGGGGCTGTGGCGCCTGGTAGAACGAACGCTCCTCGCCCACCCAGGGTTCGTATCCAGACATCCCGACCATTTCGCATGTGGCTTGCAGTTCGCAGCGGTAGTTCTTCGAACAGGTCAGGCAGCGGTGGGTGACTACGTCGTCGCGCAGGCAGATGTCGCCCGGGTGGCAGTGTTCGCGCCGGTGACAGGTGAGACAGCGGTCACTGTGGTTGGCGAGGATGATCGAAACGACGGCCTTGCGTGCGTCCTTCACTTCGTCGGAATCCGTGGTGACTTTCATCCCGTCCTGGACGATCGCAGTGCAACTCAGTTGCAGCCCGGGAGGGCCTTCAATATCCACGAGACACGACCGGCATCCGGCGTACGGCTTGAGCCCATCGATATAGCAAAGGCTCGAAACGTAGAAGCCGTTGTTCTTGAGGACCTCAACCAGCGGCGCACCCGCAGGCGCGTCGATGACCCGGCCGTCAACAGTGAGAGAAACCATTTCGTGCCTACAGTCGGTGGAAGTCGGCGTTGGGCGCTGGCGCCTTCATGCCGTTGGGATAAGTGTTCTCGTGGGATTCGAGGTGCTTCGCCGCCACCACCGTCAGGGCGTGCTTGTCCTTGTACATCTCATCGAACTTATACGTTGCGTCGTTCAGAGGGCCACCCGGTTGAATCGCTTCGTAGGGACACGCTTCCGTGCATAGCCCGCAGTACATGCAGATGCGGAAGTCGATCTCGTAGCGGTCGATGTTTCGGCGGCCCTCGGCGTCCTGGCTCGTCGCCACCAAAATGCAGCCGTCTGGGCACGCCTGCGCGCAGGTGCTACAGCCGGTGCAGCGCTCTTCGAACCAGAGCAGGTTCGTGCGGGCATAAACGGGGATGTGACGCGTCTCTTCGGGAAATTGGATGGTCGCCACCGGGCGAAACATCTGCCGAAGCGTTAGCCCCATGCCCTTTGCGATGCCCTTGCCGTACGCCATCGTTCCTCCGCCGAAGCCGCTCGAACGAACGGCACTCCAGCTTCTCCGAGTCTACTTGAGGGTCTTTGTGAATACAAACACGAACGGGGCGGCGCTTGGCCGTCACTTCATTGCCTGGGCTCGGTAGCGGTTCGAATGGCTGACCACGCTGGGGCTGTCCATCTTGGGCCTTGCTCACAAAGCCCGACTAGCCGCAGCAAGAAATCGGCCCACCCTCCGTAGTAGTCATCGAGCGGGTGGGATTCATCGAAACCGCTGTGGACAAGAGTGATGCGCGTGGCGCCTCTCGATCCATCCAGCTCCCAGGTGACCACCGTGCCGGTGGCCTTTGCGTCATCCCAGCTGTAGACGAGCCGGGAGTCTTGCGCGATATCGAGGATCTTGAGAGGGCGCCCATCACCTTCTGGCCAACCAAGGTCGTACGTCCCGCCGATTTCTGGCGCAACCGTCGGCGACTCGGCCATCATCCAACGGCTGAGCTGTGCTGGATCGATGAGAGCGTTGAATACCGTGGCCGAACTCGCCTGCGCGTCCACCGCGAACCTGAGCTCGCCGCGCGGGACCTTCGAATAGTCCGGGCGCCATACCACCTTGCCAGTCTCAACCCAGCTCCGCAGATTCTGGAGCAGAAGGCACCAGGCGCCGTCGAGATTCAGGTCGTTGCCGTCCTCCGGCTGGTACTCCTGTTGAGTGGTTACGCGGCTCCCACCAGGGGTTGGTACCACGAAGAGCCTGGTGACGCAGGCGATGCCCCGGACCCGCGATTCGAAACTCAACTCCGCGCCGTCGGTCCATTCGAGGATCCGGCCGCGCCCATCTTCACGGCTGGGGTTCCCGTATGTGTTTCTGCCCCAGAAGTCGAAGCGGTTCGCCTCCCGGTCTACGTCGGCGTGTTCGGCGAACCACTGCTCTAGTGCCGAACTGTTGGTCAGGGCTTCGAACACCTTCGCGGCACCGGCGGCGATGTCGATTGAGACTTCGCTTGTGTTAGGCATGGTCTTCTCCGTTGATTTGGGGATAGCAGGCCAGGACTAGGCGGTACGACGCGTCGCTGGCAGGGCCGCCGTACTTTGCGGCCAGCTGTTGAATCGCGGTCTGGAGTTCCATGAGGAACTCAGCCCGCTTGCTCGGGTCGGCGAGGGCGACGTGGGCGCTCAGGCCCACCGTTGGCGTCTCTTCGATACGTCCGCCGAGCCGGCCCACCTCAATGTGGAGCTCCTCGGCGAGGTTGAGGAGGTAGTTCCGGCTTGTTCGGTCGCGTGTTCGGCCGGGGCCGCCCGAGAGCTGCACCAGTCGTGGTGACAGCCAGTAGGACCGCGCGACTGCCTGGTACGAGCCCTCACGGAAGCCGCGTGCCTGAGTCTCGGCGACCTTGGCGGCGAGACCGGCGCCTTCGAGCGCCTTGACGTGGTAGTAGACGCGTTGGGGACTGCTGCCGAGGTCTTCAGCGACCTGTGTACAGCTTCGCGGTTCCACCAGTCGACGCAGTAGGTCTGCCCGGCCAGGGCGCATCAGTACATCCGCCTGGGCGACGTCATCAATAAGGAGTACGGATTGCATTGACGTGATTATACAAAATAAATTGTATAATGCAACGGTGGAGTTCGCTTGGAGGCGTAGCTCTCTCGCCCGGGGGCTTCTGTTACCTGCGGCGTGGCCGCGATGACGACCGGGATGGCGCGCTCGCTCACTCGGGCTCCGCTGGCACGCCCCCTCCTCGGAAACCGGCGTATCGCGGCCCTCGTCAGTCCAACTGGCCCAGGTGGTGGATGCGAGTCTGGTCCGCGAAGTGTCCCGCTTCGTGCCCTGCGATGACATACGGCACAGCGCGCGCGCTCATCTCTGCTCCGCTCGCCACCCCGCACCGCGTCAACATTTCGGACGTAAGCCCGCCAAACATGGCAAGGGTGCCCGCCCGGACTGCTAGGAACTCCGTCAATAAGCCAACAAGTGTCCGTTCGTTCGCACCTGAGGCCGAGACAAAAAGGTCTTGGTCGAACGTCTGCAAGACGAGGCCGCTCCCTCGTGCAAAGTGCATCGCGCGGTACGCGAACACGCGCTCGAAGTCACAAAGGTGTCCCACTACCTCTTTCACCGACCATTCGCCGGCATCCGGCCTTTCGCTCGCCCGCCCATTCGAAAGTGCTGAGAGCTCGCTGACGGTTCGACGCCCCTGCTCTTCGAGCAGTTCCAATACGTCCCCCACTCCTACCTGCTCTATGTATCGCGCGTAGTAAGGGTCGAATTCGTCGGCTAGCGGGCGAACGATCGGCATCGCCTCACCCTAGCAGCGCGGGCCAGTTGAGTCAGGCCAGTAGTTTCTTCTTCGCGGCT
>JBDTVB010000143.1:0-5593 GCA_040007415.1 Anaerolineaceae bacterium | reverse complement strand
CATGGATCCCGTTCGCTTCTTCGCGATTCGAAATGATGCCGACGCCGGTGGGCACGACACCCGAGTTTTCCGGGTCCGTCCGATACTCCGGGACGATGCCCGACACGCGGCCATACTCCGTGGTGGCCGGTGATTCGCTGCTAACGATGTAGCGCAGCGGATTGAACCACTCATACGCCCGGTCGAGGGAACGGGCGTAGTCGCAGATCTCGAGCGCTGCTGATCGCTCGATCGGAAATTCGTGAGTCATCTCGCCCGTCAGCAGGTGGACCGAGCAGCCCTGTTGGCAGATGACCGGCTGAGTGACGCCAAGGTGGCGCGCTACCTTCGCTGTGCCTGGAAACATCCGCCCAGATGCGAGCACGACCACGATCCCCGCTTCGGCAAGCCTCGCGACGGCATCGGTGATGCGCGGCGCCGGGACGTCCTCATGGGCGTGGACAATCGTCCCATCAATGTCGAGCGCGACGAGCTTCAGGCCCACCGGGCACAAACCACGCGTTCGATGCCAGCCAGGTCGCGAACCGTCTCAGCTCGCGCCCCATTTCGGCCGCAGTGATCGGCGACCGCCGCAGCCTGGCCGAGACCCACCTCCAGCGCCAGCAACTTTGGACGAATCCGCGCCGCACACTCGTCGATCAATCGCCGAATCAGCGTCAGCCCATCCGCTCCGCCATCGAGCGCAAACCGAGGCTCCCAATCGCGAACCTCGGGTTCGAGACCGGCGATCTCTGCGGTGGGGATGTACGGAAGGTTGGCTAGCACGATGTCAACGCGTCCCAACGGTGCCAGCAAGTCGCCATGGACGAAACAGACGCGAGCACCATGGCGCCTTGCGTTGCGCCGGGCCACGGCGAGGGCACGCGCGCTCCGATCAACGCCTACGACGATCCCAGCGTCGACCTCGGCAGCGATGGCGACTGCGATCGCCCCGCTCCCTGTGCCAACATCCACAATCACTGGCCGGCTCGTGCGGTTGGACTCTCGCAAACCAAGTTGGACGAGTAGGTCGCTCTCGGGTCGCGGGACGAGGACGTCCGGGGTGACCTCGAAGGCGAGCCCATAGAACTCTCGTTCGCCTGCTATGTACGCGGACGGCTCCCGTCTTATGCGGCGGACCACCACGTCTTCGAGCCGTGAGGATGCGCTGTTGCACAGTTCGTGGCCGCGGAAATAGTCAGTACGCGATATGTTCGCCGCTACGCGGACCAGGTACTCGGCCTCGAACCCGGCATCGGCAACCCCGGCCCTCGCGAGGCGGGGTGCGACCTCTGCCGCAGCCTCACGGGCGTTCATCCAAGGCCCTCGAGCCGGTCCGTCTCGTCCGCGGTGGCAACTGCATCGATCAGGTCGTCGAGGTTGCCATCGAGCCGATCAGGGATGTTGTGGACAGTCAGCCCAATGCGGTGGTCGGTGATGCGATCTTGCGGGAAGTTGTACGTGCGGATCTTCTCACTTCGGTCTCCGCTTCCCACTTGGAGCCGCCTTGCTTGCGTCATCTCGGCGTCCTGTCTGCTCTGCTCCAGATCAAACAACCGGGAGCGCAGCACCGTCATCGCCTTCGTGCGGTTCTTGAACTGGGAACGCTCATCCTGGCAGACCACCACCAACCCGGTCGGGATATGTGTCAACCGCACTGCCGTGGCGACCTTATTCACGTTCTGTCCGCCGGCGCCGGAGGAGTGGAAGATATCGACACGCATGTCCTTCTCTTCTATCGCGATGTCCACTTCTTCAGCCTCGGGCAGCACCGCAACAGTGGCGGTTGAGGTGTGGATGCGCCCCTGGGTTTCGGTTTCCGGTACGCGCTGCACGCGGTGCACCCCGCTTTCGTACTTCATCCGCGAATAAGCGCCCTCGCCGCGAACTTCGAAGACCACTTCCTTGAAGCCGCCCTTCTCGGATTCCGATCCGCTTAGAATCTCCGTGTGCCAGCGTTTGCGTTCGGCGTAGCGGGAGTACGCGCGGAACAGTTCGGCGGCAAAAAGTGCCGCTTCCTCACCGCCAGCCCCTGCCCGGATCTCCATGATCACGTTCTTCGAATCGCGCGGGTCTTTAGGGAGTAGTTCACGGCGAATACGCGCGTTGAGGTCAAACATCCGCGCGTTGGATTCGGCGAGTTCCGCCTCGGCCATCGCCTTCATCTCCGCGTCGTCTTCTTCCAGGAGAGCGCGCGCGCTGGCAGCCGTCTCCTCCACTGTCCGGTACTCACGGTAGAGTTCGACGATTCCCGAAATCTCGGCGCGCTCCCTGGCCAGCTTCGTGCTCCGCTCGTAGTCGACAGCGGCTTCAGGGCTCCCCATTTCGTCGGTCAGTTCATCGTATCGCTGCGTAATGCGCTGCAGCTGCGCCAGGATCGCCTCGTCCATTGCTCAAAAAAGACGGCCCGCTCATCGCGGACCGCAGTACTCCTTGCTCTTTCGAGTATAGCACCGGCCGCTGGTTACCCGGTCTGGCCTCGTCCGGCCAACTCCTCGGCAACTTTCGCCAAGGGCACAACCTGCTGTGCCGATTGGCCCCGCAGATCCTTGACCGTCGCGGTCCCGCTGGCGATTTCGTCATCACCGAGGATGAGCGCAGTGGAGGCGCCTGAGCCGTTGGCCGCCCGCATCTGAGCCTTGAACGAACGCCCGGACTCGCCGATGACGGTGCCGATCCCCAGCTTGCGGAGTTCGGCCGCCAATCCAAAGGCCACCGGCGCACTGCCCTCCGCCCGCTGGACGATATAGACGTCCGTCCCGCTGGACGGTTCGAAGTGAACGCCGTTCTTCTGCATCTCAAGGATGATCCGTTCGATGCCGCTGCCGAACCCCATCCCTGGCGTTGGAGGTCCGCCCAGGATCTCGATCAGGCCGTCGTAACGTCCGCCTGCACCGATGGTGCTTTGAGCGCGCTCGTCGTCAGTTGGAACGATTTCGAAGACCGTGCGGTTGTAGTAGTCCAGCCCGCGCACCAGCAACGGGTCGATCTCGAAATGGATGCCAACCGACTGGAGTGCTGCCATCACGGCTTCGTGGTGGTTCTGCGCCGGCGCGCTAAGCGAATCGACCAGCTTCGGTGCAGCGTCCTTAAACGGCTGATCGCGCTCGTCCTTGCTGTCAAGCAGCCGCAGGGGGTTGCGCTCGAAGCGCCGCTGACTGTCGGCGGACAGTTTCGAAAGGTGGGGGCGGTAGTAGGCCTTCAGCCGCTCAACGTACTCGCGCCGCGGCGACGCATCATCGATCGACCCGAGTCGCACCACAACGTCGCGGATGCCCAGTCGTTCGTACAGCGCCCAGAGGAGGCCAATCACTTCGGCATCCACGAGCGGGTCTTCCGAGCCGATCACTTCGCAATCAAACTGCGTGTGCTGGCGGAAGCGGCCCCTCTGCGGGCGGTCGTAACGGAACATCGGATGAGTCGTGTAGAGGCGCACCGGCTGCGGCCAACTCCCCATCCCGTGCTCGAGATAGGCGCGGCAGATTGCCGGGGTGCCCTCCGGCGTCAGCGCCAGATGCTCCTGGCCACGGTCTGTGAACGTGTACATCTCTTTTTCGACGATGTCCGTGGTGTCGCCGCTGCCTTTCTCGAACAGGCCCGCGTATTCGAACATCGGCGTGTCGATTCGATGGTACCCGTGCAGCCGCGCAACCTCTCGTGATTGATCGAGAACGGCTTGCCAGTAAGGCTGCATCTCGGGCAACACGTCTTGCGTGCCGCGCGGAGCCTGGTACCTGGTACTCATATGGGTGCTTCCGGTTCGGAGGTTGCATGGTAGGATAGGGAAGAATTCTTCCCCGGCAAAGAGGTCAGCGGGTTTGCAGACGCGTACGCAGGATGCCGCATCCACCGGCGTCGATATCGAAGCTGTGCTGGAGCGCGCCGCGCTCTACCTTCCGGCCGACCGTATTCCCTTCCTTCGTCAGGCCTACGACTTCGCCGCGGCCTGTCACGAAGGCCAGACTCGCCGAACAGGCGATGCCTTCATCACGCATCCGCTCGCGGTCACCTTCGAAGTCACCAGGCTCGAACTGGACGCCAACGCGATAGCCGCTGCGCTCCTCCACGATGTCCAGGAAGACTGTGGCATAGCCAACGAAGAGATCGCGGCCAAGTTTGGCGTGGACGTCGCGCGTCTCGTGGACGGTCTTACGAAGCTCGAAAAGCTGCCAATGAAGTTCGCCGCAACAGATCAGTTTGCGCGCGATAGCGTGCAGGCTCAGAACCTCCGAAAGATGTTCCTGGCGATGGCCGAGGACATTCGCGTGGTCCTCATCAAGCTCTGCGATCGCCTGCACAATATGCGCACGCTCTGGGCGTTCAACGCCGAGAAGCAACAACGCATCGCGCTTGAGACTCAGGAGATCTTCGCGCCGCTCGCGAACCGCCTTGGCGTCTGGCAGATCAAATGGGAGCTCGAAGACCTCGCCTTTCGCTACCTTCAGCCGGTAAAGTACCGCGAGATCGCCGAACTGCTCGCCTCCAAGCGTGAGTCCCGCGAGAAGTACATCCACGAGGCGACCGACGTACTCCGCGACCAGTTGAAGGCAGCGGGGATCAAGGCCGAGGTCACTGGCCGCGCCAAGCACATCTTCAGCATCTACCAGAAGATGAGCCGCTACTCCAATCAAGAAAAAGCCTTCGACCAGATCTATGACCTGCTGGCCGTCCGCGTCTTCGTCGATAGCGTCGCCGAGTGCTACCACGCCCTCGGTATTGTCCATGCGCTCTGGCGCCCAATCCCCGGGCAATTCGATGACTACATCGGCAACCCCAAGGACAGCATGTACCAGTCGCTACACACAACGGTGATGTCACTGGGTGGGCGGCCGCTTGAGATCCAGATTCGTACCCACGATATGCACCGCGTGGCCGAGTACGGCGTAGCGGCGCACTGGCGCTACAAGGAGGGCGGGAAGCAACAAGGGAAGGATGAAGAACGCATCGCCTGGCTCCGTCAGTTGCTCGATTGGCAGCGAGACCTTGCGGGCGCTGAAGATTTCATCGAAAGCGTGAAGACGGACATCTTCCAGGATCAGGTCTTTGTCTACTCGCCGAAGGGTGCTGTGCTGGATATGCCTGCCGGCGCCACTCCGCTCGATTTCGCCTACCGCATTCACACGGACCTTGGCCACCAGACGGTGGGTGCGAAGATCAACGGCCGCATGGTTTCGCTCAACGCGAATCTCAAGAATGGCGACGTGGTCGAAATCATGCGTAGCCGAGCGAGCAAGGGCCCCTCGCGCGATTGGCTCAACGGCAACCTTGGCTACGTGCGAACGACTCACTCGAAAGAGAAGATCCGGCAGTGGTTCCGCCGCCAGGAACGCGCCGAAAATATCGACCGCGGCCGCGAATTGCTGGAAAAAGAGATGCGCCGGCTCGGACTCGATCTCGGCGAACGCCAGGATCAGATCCTGAGCCTGTTCACGTACCCGAACTGGGAAGACTTCTTGGCAGCCCTTGGCTACGGCGGAGTCAGCACGAACTCAATCGCTCGCAAAGTGGGCGCACTCATCCAGGCAGAGGAAACAGAGGCCGAGCCGCCCCCTTCGCTCCCTGAAAAACAGGGTCCCGCCACTCTCGGCGGCCCGGGGATGCGCGTCACCGGCGT
>JBDTVB010000142.1:0-5652 GCA_040007415.1 Anaerolineaceae bacterium | reverse complement strand
TGTTTAACCGTCATTCGCTAACCACGAAGCTGATTCCCGGAAATCGCTGGTCCAGGCACTACCTCATGAGCGATTGGAGCCACGATGAACCGCGAGACGTGGATTGGGTCTCCGGGGCGTGCATGCTTATTCATCGCCGCGCCCTTGATACCGTCGGTCTGTTGGACTCCGAGTACTTCTTCAGCATCGAAGACGTGGACTATGGTCGCCGCGTGCACGATGCCGGGCTCAGGGTGATGTACTATCCCATGGCGAGCGTCCAACACCGGGTTGGCGGCAGCTCGCGTCACGCCGTTTACCGGGCTATGACTGCCCATCACCTTGGTATGTGGCGTTACTACCGCCGCCACATGGCCACCAATCGCGTCGTTGATGCCGCTACAGCTGTTGGCATCGCCCTGCGACTCGCCATCCACGCCACCTCGTACACTCTGCGCACCGCCAGGAATCGCGTCTTGCGCCGTCCGAATCCCTAGCCGCCAGCCTCTCCGCTTACTGGCTCCGGCCGCCCTCTGAGGGTTAGCATGCGCGCCGAATTCCACATCGTCCCCACGTATCCCAGGGCCATCACAAGCAACAGCGCGAACACCACGACTGCCCCGCCGACGATCGCCGAGCCCACGTTCTTGTACCACGCGTGGAGCAGCAGCGCGGCCACACAGAACACCGCTGTTATCGCGTAGCTGACGAGTGCCACTTTGAGCGCGCTGAAATGGAAAATGCGTTCGATGCGGTCATGAAAGTGGTCGTGGTCGGCTTCGAAAGGGTGGGCTCCGGCCAGGTAGCGGCGAAGAAACGCGATTCCCGCGTCTAACACCGGCAAACCAAGCGCGACCAGCGGAATATAGAGCGGCACCCGCCCCGTGGTGTCCACGAATCCCGCGATGCTGAGCGCGCCGATCGTGAAACCAAGGAAGTACGCCCCCGAGTCCCCCAGGAGCCTTCGCGCGCGTGGCAGGTTGAATGGCACGAAACCGAGAGAAGCGCCCGCCAGCGCGGCGAACAGCATCGCAATCAGGTCATGTCCCAGGTCCCAGGCGACATACGCCATCGTCGCCGAGACGAGCACCGAGATCCCCGCAGCCACCCCATCCTGCCCATCAATCAGGTTCACCGCGTTGGTGACAACCACCAGCCAGACCACTGTCACGGGCAAATCCAGCCAGCCCAGCGAGAAGGTATCCCCTCCGGGCAGCGTCATTTCACCGACGTGGAAGCCGCCAACGTACAGTGCCCCGGCGGCCAGGAACTGGACGCCGAACTTCACTCGCCAATTCACCGGATGGAAGTCGTCCCGCGCGCCCATCAGAAACACCAGTGCGCCGCACGTTCCAAGCGCCAGCGCCGCGGACCAGTCGTCGCGCACGTACCTGCGGGCGTCGTTCGAGAACAGCGCCACAATCGCGGGAGCGGCAAAGAAGGCAGTCAGGATGCTGAATCCGCCGATCCGCGGAACCAACTCGACGCCGGGGCGACGATTCGGGCGGGTCTTCAGCCTGAGCGCGCCGGTCAGCGGCAGCGCGATGCACAGTGCCGCAACGGCCACCTGCAACTCAAGATTCATGATCGCTCTCCATCGAGGACGCGCCCTTGCATCACGACCGTATCGTACGCGCTAACGGCTGTTCGGGCAGGTTACGTTTTTGCGTTATCGCGCGGCGTTGCATGCTTGATAGTGTGCTTGAGCCCAACAATCTATCGGCCACGATCAACGCTCCCACGCCGCGGGCTAGCCTGGTTCTGACCGCGGGTGAGCTTGGATCGCGCTCCAACATCTGGATGGGTGGCGCGCATAGCCACCGCGGCGACGAGATCCGCCACGAAGCACTGGGCGGCGCCTGGCTCATTGATACCGCCGGCGACATGCCAACCGAACACCGCGCTGCGGCCCTCAGGATGATCGCCTGCGTATTCGTGGATAGTGAAGGCGTGCCTTCACCCTTCTGGCGAATCGAACACACTGTGGCCGCTGCCGTCAACGCTGCGCGCGGCGAATCCGGACCCGTACCAACGGACATCTACATCGTCTGTCAGCACGGAATGAACCGCAGCGGGTTAGTCACCGGGCTCCTCCTGCAGCAGTTTGGCCTCGGGGCCGGCGAAGCGATCGACCGTATCCGGCTGCATCGTCCGGGCGCGCTTTCCAATCAGACTTTCGAGCGGCTGCTCCGCTACGGTGTGCAGTAGCCCCGTTACGGGGCGTGTTCCCAATCCAACATCATCACGTCGATCTCGTCTCCGGGGCGTGCTTGCGCAACATCCTCCGGGATGATCGTCAGCGCGTTCGCCGCGCTCATGCTGGTCAGGATGCCGCTCCCCTGCGGTCCTGTCAGGGCCGCGTAATAGTGCCCGTCGTCGCCGAGCGTGACGATGCAGCGGGCGTAGAAGCGTCGCCCATCCACGTTCTTGACCGCGTCGCGGGTGATCGCTTTCACAACGGGCCGTTCCCAATCGTCCCGGCCCATCATCGCGAAGATCGCCGGGCGTCCGAAGAGTTCGAACGAGACCATTGAACTGACCGGGTTGCCTGGCAAGCCGAGGTGCGGCACCGTGCGCCCGTCCGGGGCCCTGAAGGCGCCGAACGCCAGCGGTTTGCCGGGCTTCATCCGAACAGTCCAAAAATCAACGGTGCCCTCGCGCGCCAGTACATCTTTGACAACGTCGAAATCTCCCCGCGAGACGCCCGCGCTGGTCACGAGCATGTCCGCGTCGAGCCCCTCGCGGATCTTTATCGTCAGGTCCTCAACGGTGTCTTTCGCAATTCCCAGCATCCGCGGAATCCCGCCGTACTTCGTCACCATCGCGGCCACCCCGTGTGCGTTCGCGTCGTAAATACGCCCGGGTAGAAGTGGGTTTCCAGGCTCCGTGATTTCATCGCCGGTCGACAAGATCGCAACGACTGGCCGTCGATAGACCGGCACATGAGTCAGGCCGAGGCTCGCAAGCACCCCAATCTCCGAGGCGCGTACCACGCGGCCCGCAGGGATGACCACCGATCCCGCACTCACGTCCTCCGCCCGGATGCGAATGTTGGCTCCAGGAGCCGCTGCTTTCAGTACCTGCACGTTCGCCACTCGCTGTGCGGCCTCGTTCACTCCACGCAACGGCTCGTCAGTCTCCTCGAAGGGAACTACGGCATCGGCGCCTGGCGGCATGGGCGCGCCGGTCATGATGCGTACCGCCTCCCCGGCGCCCACCGCCGTCTCAAGCACATAGCCGGCGGCCAGGTCCGCGATCACCTTGAGGGAACGCGGTGAAAGGGCGCTCGCACCCGTAGTGTCGCCGGATCGCACTGCGTAGCCGTCCATCGCCGTGTTATCCAGCGGCGGGATATCGAATGGCGCCACCATGTCTTCGGCCAGCACCTGCCCGAGCGCTTCAAGTAATGGCTTACGTTCGACATCCAGGCGGCGAAAGAACGACAGGATGCGTTCGCGCGCCTCTTCGACACTGATCATGGTTTCAACTGAGGAGGTCATGGGCGCAAGTGCTCCAGGCTACGATGTGCTCAAAGCGTACATGCCGCAGCCTCGGCGGGGAGCATGTGGCGTTCGTAGGGCTACGGGCTACCTGCTACGCCAGCCGTACCGCGAGGCAGGTGGTCGTGCGTTGCACCCCATGAACCTTCTGAACGGCCTCGGTGATCGCGTTCCCCAGGCAATCCAGGTCATCCGCTTCCAGCTGCACCACTACGTCGTATGGGCCGGTAACAGTGTCCACCACTACCACTCGCGCACCAGGGTAGGTGAACTCGCTGATGGCGGCACCGACGGCCTTTGCCTTGCCGACATCGGTTTCGATCAGGACATAACCTCGAACGGCCATCTGGATCCTCCACCTTCTGATTCATCGAATGATAGGCAGGGGGTGGGGCCTGTCAAGAACTCAGGGCGCGAATACCGGCAACGCGTAGGTGAGCACGACTTCCCCGGTCGCCGCCGCCGCATCGACCGTGACCGCAAGTGAGATTTCTAGCTGGCTGATGAAGCACAGCGCCTCTTCGCCGCTTCGGCAGTAGTACACAGAGGCGGTGCCGGTGAGGGTCGCCGTTCCCGTCTTCAGAACCACAGGGACCGGGAGAGTGACAGTCGATTCATCGCTCGACCACGAAAGCGACTTCTCGCCGAGCTCAAGGACGGCCGGATTCGAAGACGTCAGGGTGAGCCGCGAAGGGGCCTGGCTGTTGAGGTGGTAGCCGGCCGGAGCGTTCAACGTCACTCGCAGGTTCGCCGCCCCCGGCGCCACGGTCTGTGGGTCCGCCGTCAGCTTCAGGGCGCGGCCGGGAGTGAGTGCCGAGGCCACCGAGAGGTTCGAAAGCGTCAGCGTTGAAACCTTCCCGCTTGCGATATCCAGCGCGCGGACGAGGTGATTGTTGGCATCAGCCACGTAGATGGTGCCGCCCGCAAAACCGACGCCTGATGGCTCATCGAACATCGCAATCTGGCCGGGGCCGTCGCTCCAACCGCGTGACCCCGTGCCCGCCACCGTGGTTACGTCGAAGGTGGCAACGTCGATCCGGCGGACCTCGTGGTTGTAGGTATCGCCTACGTACAGGTTGCCGCCAGCGAAGACCACGCCCTGGGCATGTTGCAGCTTCGCAGACTTGCCCCGCCCGTCCTCGTTCCCGTAGTCGAAGAGGCCGGTGCCGACAATCGTCTCGACCTCTCCGCTGCCGCTCAGCAATGCCCGTCGCACGGAACTCGATTCAGGGTCCACCCAGTAGAGATAGCGCCCGTCCGCCGTGATCCCGCTCGGCTGGGCGAGTGTCGCCTGCGTGCGACGATCGCCGTCCGCGATTCCTTCACGGCTCGTCCCGGCGAACACCGTGATTGTCCCCTCGACAAGGTTCATCGACCAGATCTGGTGGATGCCCGCCATCGAGATGAACAGCGTGTCGCCCGCCTGCACGAGGTCCCAGGGCGATGCCAGCGCGGTCTCCTTTGCCTTCGAAGCGGCGCCGGGCAGCTTATCGAGCTGCTTGCCAGTACCAGCGATCGTCGTCACTTCGTTCGTGCGCAGGTCTACCTTGCGGACCGCATGATTTCGCGTGTCCGCCACGTAGAGCGTCTTCCCGTCAGGTGAAAGGGCGAGCCCTTGCGGCTGGCGAAAGGTTGCTTCGTTCGCCGCACCGTCCGCGAACCCTTCGACACCACTGCCGATCGACGTTTGCAGCCGGCCGGCGAGGTCCGAAATCAGGATCCGGTTGTGGCCAGAGTCGGCGATGAACAGCCGCCCACCCGCCTCGTCGCCCAACACCTTGCCCGGATACGAAAGCAGCGTTGCCGTAGAAGTGGACTGGAGGGAAAGCACGAGCGGCGTCTTGTTGATGGCTCCCTTCGCACCAAACTCCTCGACCAACGAACTCACAATCGGTTGGAACAGCGGGTAGACGCCCTCCCCGGCGTGACCACCCACCAGGTTGCCCGCGGGGTCGATGAGCACAATCGTCGGCCAGGCACTCGCCCCGAACGTCTCCCAGACCTTGAACTCGGGGTCGTTTAGCACTGGGTGCTCAAGCCCATAGCGCTGGATCGCTTCGCGGATGCTTTCGTCGTCGTGTTCGGTCGAGTACTTGCCCGAGTGCACGCCGATGACCACGAGCGCGTCGCCGAACTCGGCTTCCAGCTTCTTCAGGTCAGGGATGATGTGCTG
>JBDTVB010000141.1:0-5675 GCA_040007415.1 Anaerolineaceae bacterium | reverse complement strand
CCACGATTTTGAAGTTAGAGGAGTGAACCCGGAGGATCGCGGCGGAATCGGGGCCCCACGCCGCGGCGTAGTCCCGTGCGTAGGTGCGGTTCGTTGTTCCGACGTCTCGCAGCACCGCTCCACTCTGCCGGAGGACGTCCGGGATGCGAAAACCTCCACCGATCTCAACGGCCTGGCCGCGCGAGATGATGACTTCGCGGCCAGCGGCGAAGACCTGTAAGACCATCAAGATGGCGGCAGCGTTGTTGTTCACAACGATGCCGTCCTCCGCGCCCGTAGTGCGTCGCAGCAGTTCGCTCAGGTGCGAATGACGGCTCCCGCGGCTTCCCGTGACAAGGTCGTATTCGAGGTTGCTGTAACCCGCCGCCACCGCACTCATCGCCGCGATGGCAAGGTCGCTGAGCGGCGCGCGGCCGAGATTCGTTTGAAGAATCACGCCAGTGGCGTTGATCACCGGCCGCAGAGGCGGCCGAGCGAAGTGCATCATCCGCTCGCGAACTTCTGCTGCAAGGTCTCCCACCGAGGGCACCGGACTTCCAGCTGAGACTGCCGAGCGCGCGGCTGCCAAGGTGTCCCGTGCGGCTTCCGTTGCGTGAGTGATACGGTTGGCTTCGCTCAACCCGTCTCTGCGAAGTCGAGTGAGGATTTGCTCGACAGAGGGCAGGTTTCGGCGAGGGTCGTCCATCGCCCCAGTTTAGCGGTTCGCCTCGCATCGCAACGCGGAACCGGGTGAACCGTCGCTGGCCGCCGTTCTGGGCCGACGGCCCCGGTCGGTTGACCCCGCTTGGATTACCGTCGACCATGAAACGACCCCCATCTGGAGTCCTCCATTGAACCTCCGTATCCCCGGACCAACGCCCTGCCCGGACGAAGTCCTCGCGGCTGGCGCTGGTCAGATGATGAACCACCGTGGGCCCGAATTCGCCCAGGTTATTCGCCGTGTGACCGATGGCCTGAACTGGGTCTTCGGCAGCTCGAGCGACGTGCTGTCGTTCACCACCTCGGGCACCGGCGGCCTTGAAGTGGCCGTCGTCAACACGCTCAGTCCCGGCGACAAGGTACTCTCCGTCTCCATCGGGTCGTTTGGTGATCGCCTCAAGAGCATCGCCAAGACCTACGGCGCAGACGTCGTTTCCTACGCGCTCGAATGGGGAGAAGCGGCCGATCCCGGCGTCATTGGCACCATGCTCGACGACGACCCGTCGATCAAGGCCGTCCTCGTCACTCACAACGAAACATCCACTGGCACCACCAATCCGCTCGAGGCGATCGCCAAGGTAGTCCGCGCGCACGACAAGCTGATCATCGTCGATGCCGTCAGCAGCATGAGTTCGGTGCCCTGCCCCGTAGAGCGCTGGGATCTCGACGTTGTCGTCAGTGGTTCGCAGAAGGGCTGGATGGTTCCCCCAGGCCTCGCCTTTGTTTACATGAGCGAGCGAGCCTGGGCCGCCAACGCGAATGCCACGATGCCCCGCTTCTACTTTGATGCCGCCAAGACGCGTGACGCGCTGGTGAAGTTGCAGAACCCCTGGACTCCCGCTCTCTCCGTCTACTATGCGATGGACAAAGCGTTCGAGCTGATGCGTGCTGAAGGCCTCGAAGGTATCTTCACCCGTCACGAAGCGATCGCCGGCTACACACGAGATCGGGTGAAGTCGCTCGGCCTCAAGCTGGTGCCGGTGAACGAACAGTTCGCTTCGAACACCGTCACCGCCGTCTGGTGGCCGGAAGGGGTGGACGGCAAGGCCATCAGCAAGCGCGCCCGCGAAGAGTTCGGTGTCGTCATTGGCGGCGGCCAGGGCAAGCTCGATGGCAAGATTTTCCGCATCGGCCATCTCGGCTATGTCTCCGAGGCAGACGTTGCAGATGCCATAGACGTGGTCGAGAAGCTGCTCGCCGAGGCGAAGCTCGCCGTCTGAGTCTCCCCGTTCCACCATTGAGGATGCCCGGCCAACTGGCCGGGCATCCTGCGTTGAGGCGGGACGAACCCTACAGCGTGCGCGCAGGTCAGCGGATGGTGGACGCCGAGACGGCGGGCATTCCGCCGCTTGCTGACGCGCGCGGCACTGATGTGATTTGCGCGTGGAACCGCCGACGGGGGAAGGTTGTCCACCGGACGCTCCCTGATCGGTTGCGGCTCTGTTTTGGGCAATTGCTTATCAGCCGTGGCCGATTTCTTCCCAGCGTTGGAATTCAGTGATGGCATCGTCGTCGAAGACTTCGCGGGCGAGGGCCCATTCTTTTTCGTTGCGGGGAGGGAAGCCGTTCATGACGACGCCGCGGAGTTCGATTTCGGCGAGGATGCGGGCAAACGGGGTAGGGGCCCCGTTTAGCCTCCGGTGTTAGGCGCGGCCGGTGGTGTGGGGTGTGGTTCGAGCCCGACGCGTATCTTTTGGAGCCCATGCGAATTGCATGCAACGACCGCATCATGCATTATGCATGGATGGAGTCCACCGAATTCAGCGCAACCCGCGTCGCCCTTGGCCTCTCCCAGGCTGGCATCGCCACCGCCCTTGGTGTGGACCAGGGGACCATCAGCCGCTGGGAATCTGGCAAGGCGCGCATCCCTTCCGCAATCGAACTCGCGCTCGTCACCCTAAAGGAGAACACCCAACCGATGACCGACACCGCCAGGCCCCGAATCCTCATCGCCGACCCGATCGCCGCCGAAGGCATCGAAATGCTCCGCGCAGCCGGGGATGTCGACGTCAAGACCGGCCTTCCGGCGGACACGCTCATCTCCATCATCGGTTCCTACGAAGCACTCGTGGTTCGCAGCGAGACGAAGGCGACGCGCGCCGTGATCGAAGCTGCGACGAAGCTGGTGGTTATCGGCCGTGCTGGCGTCGGCGTCGATAACATCGACATCCCGGCGGCCACCGAGCGCGGCATCATCGTCGTGAACGCACCCCAGGGGAACACCATTGCCGCCGCTGAACACTCCATGGCCCTGTTGATGGCCCTCGCCCGCCACCTTCCCCAGGCCGACGCTTCCATGCGCGCCGGCAAGTGGGACCGCAAGACCTACGTCGGGACCGAAATCCGCGGCAAGACCCTCGGAATTGTCGGCCTCGGTAAGATCGGCTCCGAAGTCGCTCGCCGCGCCGTGGCAATGGAGATGCGTGTCCTGGCAGCGGATCCCTTCGTTCCCGTTGAGCGAGCGAAGGCGATTGGCGTCGAATCAGTCGATTTCGAGCAGCTGATCATGCTCTCGGACTTCATCACCGTGCATCCGCCATTGACCGCCAGCACCAACGGTATGATCGGGGCCGAACAACTGGCGAAGATGAAGGACGGCGTGCGCCTGATCAACGTCGCCCGTGGCGGAATCATCGATGAGGCTGCGCTGGCAGCCGCTGTAGCCAGTGGCAAGGTGGCCGGTGCCGCGATCGACGTCTTCACCGCTGAGCCGCCCGGGGACAACCCCCTCCTCAACGACCCCCGAATCATCATCACGCCCCACCTCGGCGCTTCGACAGCCGAGGCCCAGGAACGCGTCGCCCTCGATGTCGCAGAACAGATCGTCGAAATCTTCGCTGGCAAGCCGGCGCGCTACGCGGTCAACGCGCCGATGCTCGCCCCTGAAACCCTCAAGGTCGTTGGCCCGTACATGGCCGTCGCCGAAACCCTCGGAAGCATCGCCACACAGCTGGTCACCGGCAAGCTGGCGTCCATCCAGATCGACTACTTCGGCGAGATCGCTGACTTCGACGTCACCCCCTTGAAAGCTTCAGTGATCCGCGGCCTGATGAAGCCGATCAGCGAAGAGAACGTGAACATCGTCAACGCCAGCCTCGTTGCCCAGTCGCGCGGTTGGAACATTGACGAGCGTTTGCGCTCCTCTCACGAAGTCTTCCTGAACCTGATCCAGGTCAAAGTCCAGACGAGCGAGTCGGAAGTGACGGTAGCCGGTACGGTCGAGCACGGACAGCCTCACGTGGTCATCCTGAACGGACTCGATGTCGACCTGACGTCCAACCCTGGTACCTTCCTCCTCGCGTGCGACAACGAAGATCGGCCAGGAATGATCGGCAAGATCGGCACCCTCCTCGGCGAATTCGACATCAACATCCGCTCCATGCAAGTTGGTCGCCGTGCGATCCGATCGCGCGCGCTGATGCTTGTAGGCGTTGACGAGGCGCCGACCGATGCGCAGATCGCCGAGATCGAAGCGATCGATGGCATCTACAACGTCCGTGTCGTGGCCTTCTAACAGCAGTCGCTCTGATAACCCGCGTTGGAACCCTGGGCGGTGCTCCCTGGCACCTACAGCTCGTGCAGCAGTTCCACGATGGCGGGCAGCGCGACCCCGGCCGACGCCCGAACGATGACGTCAGCAATGTCGGAGAGGGCCGTTTCGTCCGGGTTGATCTCGATCAGCGGGGTGCCTCGGCGCTTCGCCATCACCGGGAAGTCCGCCGCCGGGTAGACCACGGCCGATGTCCCCACCACGAGGAAGACGTCGGCCAGTGCGGACTGTTTGTAGCACTCGCGCAAGGCATCGTCAGGGATCGGTTCGCCGAACATCACAGTGTCGTTCTTCAGAATTCCGCCGCAGATCAGGCAAAGCGGGGGCAGCCGATCGAGCTCCGTGTTGGCCAGGAACGTGCGGTCTCCGCAGTTCATGCAGCGTACTTTCGCCCGGTTTCCGTGGATCTCCGTCAACGACCGCGAGCCAGCCCGCTGGTGCAGGTTGTCGATATTCTGCGTGATCACATGTGCCAGGCGTCCCATCGCCTCCAGGTCGGCCATCGCGACGTGCCCTTGGTTAGGCTCTGCGGTCTCGATCGCCCGCCCGAACTCGGTCCCTTCGCGCCGCTCCAGTGCCAGCTCCCACCACCCTCGAGGGTCGCTGCAGAACATCTCCCAGCCGTCGATCGTCGGCTCGCCAAACTTCGTCCATAGTCCATTCGCCCCGCGATAGGTCGGGATGCCGCTTTCCGCCGAGAGGCCGGCGCCAGAAAGTGCTACGGCGTGGTGGCTGCGTTTCAGCAGCGCGGCGGCGGCCCTGATCGCGCTCTGCAGCGTCTCGGTCTCGCTAGTCTCCCTCACGTCTCAGCATCTCCTCAGTAGGAAGATGGTACGCCACTTCAGATTCAAAAGCTGCCGCTTGCGCCGCCTGTTCGGTCGCGTCCCAACCCAACAAACCGCCCGCTAACTTCGCCACTTCAAGGTGGCAACAGAGGCCCCGGCATGACCCCCAGGAGATCCCGGTGCGACGCATCATCAGGTCCGAAAGCGTCTCCACGCATTCGTTTGCTGCGCTGTACAGCACCTCACCCGCGATCGCATTGCTGTGGGGACAGATCACGTCTCGTCCGGCGTCAACCACCTGCCCAATCGCCGCGCCGTAGACCCGCAGATGGTTTTTCACAGCCAGGGTTAGTTCTGTGGCTCGAAGCGCGGCCACCCAATCGCCGACTGCCGATTCCTCGCGCTCCGTCCGCTGCCGCGGCGGGTTGAGGCGTTCCGCAACCTCTTCGGCCAGGGGCCGAAACGTGCTCAGCTTGCCCCCAACCACGCTGAAGACTCCGCGCGCGCCACCGAGCGTCTCGTGCGAGATCAGTTCGTGTCGGCGGCTGATCGCCGCTTCCGGCCCTCCCGAAACTTTCTGGAGTGGTCGCAGCCCAGCGTAGGCGTACCGGACGCGCTCGCGCGTGATCTCCAAACCGGGC
>JBDTVB010000140.1:0-5693 GCA_040007415.1 Anaerolineaceae bacterium | reverse complement strand
GGTCCGTGCCAAGCCCGCGAATCTGGTCCTGGACGCCTTTTTGGGCACCCTGGCCTACCGCGATGAGGACGATCACCGAGCCCACGCCGATCACCATGCCGAGCGTGGTCAAGATGCTGCGCAGGCCATTCGCGGCGATCGCCCTGACTGCGACGCGGAGCGCATCGTATGGGCTCACGAGGCCTTCCCGTACTTTCGCGAGTCTTCCACGATGTGTCCGTCTCGCATGCGCACCGTCCGATCCGCGTAGGCGGCGACCTCCGGCTCGTGAGTGACAAGGATGACCGTGATGTTGTGTTCGCGAACGAGGGACGTGAAGATCTGCATCACCTCTTCGCCGGTCGCCGTGTCCAGCGCGCCGGTGGGCTCATCAGCGAGCACGACGTGGGGGTTGACGACGAGGGCGCGGGCGATCGCCACCCGCTGCTGCTGGCCACCGGAGAGCTGGGTTGGCTTGTGATCCATGCGGTCGGCGAGCCCAACGCGGGCAAGCGCCGCCTTCGCCAGTTTGCGGCGGCCACGCACCGACTGGTAGACCATCGGCAGTTCCACCTGCTCAACCGCGCTCATTCGCGGCAAGAGGTTGAACTGCTGGAAGACGAACCCGAACTCGCGGCTGCGCAGGCGCGCACGGCCGTCGTCCGATGTCTTGCCGATGTCTCGCCCTTCGAACAGGTAGCGGCCGTGGGTTGGACGATCGAGCATGCCAAGGATGTTCATCATCGTGCTCTTGCCCGAACCAGATTGGCCCATGATCGCGACGTACTCACCGCGCCCGATCTCGAGATCCACGGAATCGAGCGCGCGAATCTCCTGCGTGCCGGCGCGGTAGACCTTCGAGACGGATTCGAGCGTGATCATCGTACCCCGCCAGCCGGGGTCGGTTGGCGGCCGCCGGCGGCGGCAGGCGTTGTGGTACGGCCCGCCGTGGTGCTGGCGATTGTGCCCCCGACCTGGACGACGTCGCCCTCCACCAATCCGGTGAGGATTGCTGTGTTGGTACTGTCCGTCCCACCCGTCGTCACGGTGCGTTGCTCAATCGTGCCGTCTGGGAGTTTGAGGCTAACGACGCTGGTTCGGCCGGAACGCTTAATCGCGGTCGTCGGAAGGAGGAGAGCGTCCTGGGTCACGCTGAGGATGACAGTGACGCTGGCGCTCATGCCGGGGGATGGCAGCGGAGCATTCGCTATCGAAGCAAGGATCCCGCCGCCCGCTGCTCCCTGGGCGCCGGCTCCCGGAGTCCGTCCCGCGGCGGCAGCTCCGGGGGTCCGTTGCGCGCCGCCTGCCCCACCCTGGAACCCTCCAGCGGGCGCTGTGCCTGCCCTGCCCGGAGCGGCGCCACCGCCGGCGTTCGCACCGGCGGCGCGGGTCGTCCCGCCGCTGAGGCTGGTAAGCGCCGCGGAGATCTGTTGGAGGCCCGCCGCGTTCGCCGCAAGGTCCGGCCCGCGGAGGATCTGCGCCTGCACCGGATAAGTGACGATGCCCTGCGTGACCGTTGGCGTGGTACTGACGCCGGTGATCTTGAGCAAGTAGAAGTTGCCGGCCAGCGAATCGAAGGTGGTGACGCCGTACTGGCCCTGTTTGATGCTGTTGAGGTCTGTCTCGGAGACGGTGAGATCGACGCGCACGCCTTCGGGGTTGGTGAGCGTGACCGCGGCCGTGCTCGCGCCGACCTGATCGCCGACGTTGATCGCCACAACGCCGACGGTGCCCGCGTACGGGGCCCGCAGAACGAGTGAGTCGTACGCGTCCTGCTGTTGCTGGAGCGAAATCTGCGACTGTTTGACGCTCTCAGATTGGAGAGCGATTTCTGCTGATGTCGCGCCGGCGTTCACCTGGTCCAGCCTTGCCTGGGCGGTCACCAGGCCCGCCTGTGCGGTGGTCACCGAGGCGTTGAGCTGGGCGAGGTCCGAAGCGGTGGGGGGATCGTAGAGCGCCTGCTTCTTGGCCTTGGCGGTCTCGATGTTGTTCTGCGCAGTGACAACGGCGCTCTTGGCGTTCAGATAGCCGTTGTTTGCCGAGAAGAGAGAGTTGATCCCGCTCACGATCGCGGTCCCCTGCGCTGCGCTCCCCGGCGGGTTGCGCAAAGAGGCAGTCAGCCCGCTGATTGTCACGTCGGAGAGAGGAATGTCCTGCGCGTAGCACGGATTCACGAGGATCGCGGGCAGCAAACAGTAGCTGCGTTGTGCACCGATGAGCGCATTCCATGAGGTATCGACCTGGGTGTTAGCGGAGGCTAGGGAGTTCTGGGCAGTGGTGATCGCGGCCTCGGCGGTCAACGCATCCGCGTCCGACGGGCCTTTCGTTGCCTTGTCCAGGTTTGCCTGGGCTGACGCAAGTTGCCCCACGGCAGACGAGACGGACTGCTGGGCGCTCGCTACATCCGCGGCCTTCGGTGGGTCCAACAACTGCTGCAGCTTGATCTGGGCGACGGTGAGGCTCGACCGTGACGACTCCAGCTTTCGGCTTGCGTCCCGGTCGTCGAGACGCGCCAGCTCTTGCCCGGCAATCACCTTGTCACCCACCACCACGCTGATCAACTTCACCTGGCCGCTCGCCTGGAAAGTGAGCTTGGTAGTCAGCGTGGATGCCGCCGTGCCCGTGGTCGTAAACGAACTGACGATCTGACCCTTGGTCACAGTTACTTCGGAGACCGTCGCCGCAGTTTTCGCCGGTGAGTCGTCTCGGAAACCGAAGTAGTAGACCGCGTACGCGCCCCCGCCGACAACGCCGAGAAGTACGGCAAGAGAGATGATGCGCCGGACCCAGGGCCGGCCTTCGTCATAGTCAGTACTAAGCGTCATAGCTGGAGCGAACCTCAACGTCACTGTAGGCGGCACGGTCTGGAGACGTACGCGTGCGGGCCGAATCGTATGCTGCTGCGCGCTTGTCGTCATGAGAAAGTTCTCAGGAACAGACCTCCGCCGGGTGCGCAGGTAAACACGCACGAACCTCGGCGTGCCCCGCTCTACGTGCGATGGCGCGAGACCGGGAAAAGTGACGGTCTTCCCGGCGGTTCCCGAAAGAATTGGTTCGGTCGAGAGTGCGGCGATACGCTCGGCCGGTGACTGCACTGCCAACGGGCACAATCCCGGATGAAACCTCGACCACTCCCGAAGCGGCGCCCTCTGGGCGATCGCCACGGCGAGTCGCGTGGGCGTTCGGCGTGGCGGGGGCGGGCGCGCTGCTCTCGCTCTCTGTGCTCGTTGTGCTGGCGGGGCTCTTCATCCGCCTGAGTTGGCCGCACATCGAACCGCTCGGCAACCCGGAGTTCGGCATCAATTTCAGCTGTAATCAGGCCGAATACCTGCTCCTCGAAGACCCCGCCCTCGGCCCCGCGGGCTACGTTTCCGATGACCGGCCGGGCCGGGCGGAGTGGTGCGCCGAGACGCTGGGAACGCTGCTCAGGGGAGTCGGAGCAAAGCACCTGCGTATCTCCGTCGAGTGGTCGCAGGTTGAGCCGAAGCCCGGCCAGTACGACTTCCGGCTGGTCGATGCGCTGCTCGCTCGGGCACACCTTTCTGGCGCGAAGGTGCTGCTTGGCGTTGGCGTCAAGGCGCAGCGCCACCCGGAGTTCTACATCCCGGACTGGGTGATGGCGAAGGCCAACCTCACGGGCGACTCCGAAATCGATCACGACCCGTATCTTCGCGAGCAGGCGCTGGCAATGGTGGCCGCCGTCGTCGCACACGTCGCGGGGTCACCCGCGATTGATGCGTGGAGCGCGGACAACGAGCCCTACGTGCCTTCGCTGCGCGCGCAGGACTGGCAACTCAGCCGGGAGTTCGTCCGCCTGGAACGCGACACCATCCGCGCAAACGACCCGAAGGCGCGGACCATCTCCATCAACCACGCGCAGCACTTCATCTTCGACCGCCGTTGGAAGGACGCACTCGTCGATAGCGAGGCGCTGGCCGCCAGCTTCTACCCATTCCGCAACTACGAGTTCCTGGGCCGCAATTACGTCATCCCGATCGCCGAACTCGGCCCAATCGCGCCAAACTACGCCGCCCAGGCTCGCGCCGCGCATGCCGCCGGGAAGCCGTTCTGGCTGACGGAGATGCAGGCCGAACCGTGGGTAGACGAGGATCTCAGGCTGGTTGGGCCGGGCAACCCATCGCCCAACCTCACGGCGAAGAACTTCCGTAAGAGCATCGAGTACGCCCGGCGTTCAGGCGCGGACCGCGTCTACCTCTGGGGAGCCGAGTGGTGGCTGTTCCAACGCCAGCACTACGGTGACAGCACCTGGTGGGACCTCGCTCGCGCGGCAATTACCGCCCAGCCGTGATCGCGAGGAGCCGGCGGCGAGACGCTATACTCGTCGCACTTTCTCGAGGTGCACCGTGGCGATGATCAAACCCCTTTCCCCCGAGGCTCTTGTCTACGGCTTCACGCCCGCCAGCGACCCACAGGTTTCGCCAGATGGCCGCCGAGTGCTCTACACGCTGGCTGCCGTGAACCGCGAGACTAAGAAGAGCTCCAGCCATGTCTGGCTGTGCGATATCGACGGAGCGAACAAGCGCCGGCTGACGTTCTCAGGCGAGAGCAACCGCGGCGCGCGCTGGTCTCCAGATGGCAGCCGGATCGCGTTTATATCGGACCGGGTGCCGACAAACGGCATCTTCGAGATCGCCGTCGATGGTGGAGAAGCGCGCGAAGTGAACCGCCAGAACCAGTCGATCGGTGACCTCGCGTGGTCCTTGGACGGCACTTGCATCGCCTTCACGTCCAGTTTCGACCCGGCCAATCCTGAAGGCGAGAAGCCGAAGGAAGGGGCAGCGGCGCCCGTGCGCGTCACGTCACGGCTCGATTACAAGCAGGACAATCGCGGCTACCTCGGAGACGCGCGCAGCCAGGTCTACATCGTGGACGTAGCCAGCGGCGAGACTGGCTTCCTCAGCACGGAACTGGTGGACCACGCCTTCCCGCAGTGGTCTCCGGACGGGAGGTGGGTCGCCGCCTCGCGCCTGACGACGAACGGCATGCGCTCGCAGCTTGAGTTGATCCCGTTGGACGGCAGTGCCTCAACGCTCATCGGCCCAGAGGAGGGCAACGTCGGCACGTGGGCGTTCTCTCCGGATGGCGCGCGCATCGTCTTCACCGGTGATACAAAGCAGACCTCACAGACCGATTTCTTCGTCTACACGCTAGCCAGCGGAGACCTCCGCCGCGTGACCACCGACCTGCAGTGCCTCCCAGCGGCCGGCTTCCCTACCCTTGAAGCACCCTCACACCCTGCCTGGCTGGACGATTCTCGGGTCATGTTCCACGCCGTGCGCGGAGGTGCGGGCGGAATCTACGTGATCGAACTGGAATCCGGCGCCGTCGAGCAGATCGAAGGCAGCACGTCGCTTCGTTCGGGGTTCAGCACGGACACCGCCCACCGATACGTCGCGCAGGGCATGGCGAGCCTCGATGCGGTCGGCGAGATCCTGGTGTTCGATCGCCAGACGGGCAAGTCAGCGCAGATCACGGAGTACAGCGCGCCAGTGCTCGCCGAGACGCCAACGGCGAAGTGGGAGCGCTTCGACATCAGCCGCGGCGGCTACGTGATTGAATCGTGGCTGCTCTTCCCGCCGGGATTTGATGCTTCCAGGAAGTACCCGCTGGTGCTCGATATCCACGGCGGGCCGAACGGCTTCTACGGCTACGGTTTCGTGCCGATGCAGCAGGTGCTTGCGACCAACGGATTC
>JBDTVB010000139.1:0-5696 GCA_040007415.1 Anaerolineaceae bacterium | reverse complement strand
GACACCGAGCACATCTGCAATCTCCCCGTTGTCCAGTCCCTGGCGCAGGTGGAGGTCCAGCAACGAGAGCTGTTTTGGGTCCAACCCGGAGGCGGCCTGCCAGACCAGCGAGGCGACAGCGGCCGCCTGGGCCATTTCCGCGAGGTCGGTGAGCCGATCCGCATCGACAACATCGAACTGCACTTCTTCGTCGTCGCGCCCGGTCATGGCGAGTGGGCCTGTACGCGAGGCTCGTTCGAGACAGGTGAGCGCGGTGTTCCGGGCGATGGTGAATATCCAACTCTTGAAGCTGGCCCCTTTCTGCAGGCCGCCGAGGGCATTCATCGCCTTGAGGAAGGTGTCCCGAACGATCTCCTCGGCCCCGTCACGGCTTCGTGTCATGCGCATCGCGAAGTCGTAGACGGGGTCGAAGTAGCGGTTGTAGAGCACGGCGAACGCCGCCTGATCGCCGGACTTGGCGAGTTCTACAAGGGCCGTATCGGCGGTCTGATCCATTGCGCCCTTCGCGGCCACGCCCTGGCGTGAGACCGATGAGCCCAGGAAACGGGCCTCTTTCTGAGTCTGCTTGTGTTGTTGAACCCCTGGCTTCGACGACACAGACAGGCGGGTTGGACAGATCTTACATGGGAGACGTTGGTGGCGAGGAACTGGCGGATTTAGGGGGGCGGCCCCACCTCCAGCGGGCGGCCACGCACGAGTTCGCGGATGCGCGCGCTCAACTGGTCGTATGCAACGATGAGGCGCTCGTCGAGGTCCGTGCCGCTGGTGTAGAGCGAGAAGGCGAGACGATCGCGAGGGTCGTATTCGAGGACCCCTGAGCGGCCGTAGTGGCCCCAACGTTCGGCCACCAGTTTCCCATCCTCCTGCCAGCAGGGGCAGAACGGGTAGGTGCCGAGCCCGGCGTACTGGAACTCGGGCCCAAGAAAGGCCGTCATCTGTTGGCGGGTGGCCTGGCTGAGCACCGCCGAAGAGTCGTAGAGGGCTATCGCCCAGGCTGCGAGGTCTCTTACAGAAGACTCAAGCCCGGCAGAAGACCAGAGAATGCCGTAATACTCGAAGAGCGGGGTGGCGCCACGTTGCGAGGACGAGCGGAGAACTCCAGAGCTCGAGCGGAGGGCGGCGTTCGAGATCGGGTGCGTCGATTGGTCGAGCGGTGCAAGCTCTTCGTCCATGGCGGTGCTCGTGAGGTTGAGGGGATCGAGCAGCCGCTCGTGCAGCGCCTCCGTGTACGAGACGCCGGTCACCTTCTCAATCACCAGCCCGAGCATGTAGTAGCCGGGGCTCGAATAGAGAAACTGGCTGCCGGGGGGGAACGCGAGAGGCGTGCGGCCAGCGGCGAGAAGGGCATCGGCGGGGGCCACACCGTCGGTGGCCATCAGGCCGCTGGAGTGCTGGATGAGCTGGCGGACCGTGTAATCACCGCTGTGTGCGATGCCGGGGACGTAGAGGGAGACGCGTTCATCCAACCCGACCTTACCTTCCTCGACGAGTTGAAGGACGAGCGCGACTGTGAAGGTCTTGGTAACGCTGGCCGTGGGATAGACGTAGTCAGGCGTCAGCGGAATGCCGGTTTGCACATCCTTGCCAGAAGCGCCTGCCCAGGCGGCGCCATCGGACCGCCGGATGGCGAATACTGCGCCAGCAAGGTCATTTTCGGTACGCCAGGTATCAAGCACGGCCTGGAGAGCCGCGGCAGTGACCGGGGTCACGATCGCGCCCTGGGGGACGTCCGGAGTGGCGACGGCTGGCGCTTCGGAGAGGACCTGCGCTCGCTCTGCACGGATGGAGATGCCGACTCCAGAAGGCGGGACGGCGACCGCCGCGGCCGGAAGGGAGGTTTCTGCGCGGAAGTGCTCGGTGAGGAGACTTCCCAACAGTGCAGCGACTCCGAGGGAGGCAGCGGCCGGGACGAGGGCGGCAGCACGCCAGTGGCGGGGTTCTTTCACGGGCTCCGGAGGGTGCCCTCGCGGGACGAGGTGGAGTTCGCGGCGGGCGGCGAAGTCTTCGATCCAACCGAAAGCAAGCATGCAAGCGAAGGTGGTGACGAGGACGATTGGGAGGGCGGCGGTATCGCGCAGCCAGGCGGGGCGCGAGCCAACCCAGAGGATCTCGTACATCGCGAAGAGACCCAGGGCGTGCCAGAGGTAGATGGTGAAAATACGATCGTTGACCCAGGTCACGAAACGGGCTGGTCCAGCGCGCGAGGTGAAGGTAGTAAGCGGCCGTTCGAACGTGAGCGCGGCGAAGAGCCAGGTGAGGCCTACGAGCAGGTGCGCGGGGTAGGAGGCGTTGACGACCATGTTCGGCACGTCCTGGGTCAGGACCCACGCCGCCGCCAGCACTCCAAACAACAGCGTGGCGAGGAGGCGGGCACGGGTCGTGAGTGCTGTCAGCAGGCGGGCGTCGTAGGCGAAACCAAGCAGCCAAAAGATGCTGAAGAGCGCCACATCCTCGAACTGCCAGGGAACTGGATGGCCGGCGCGCAAACGGAGTTCGAAAAAGACGAGGAGCCCGAGGGGGAGGCCGATGACGGCGAAGGAGAATCGGCGAAAGAGCCAGAGGAGTAGCGGGCTGAGCAGCAGCAGCCAGGTGAGACAGCGTAGATACCAGAGCACGGCCCAGAAGGTGACTCCCCATTCGGACCCCTGGGGATCCCACGCCGGGAAGATCCACCAGATGAGCTGGTCCCAGTGCATGGGCTCGCCCATTTCGGGGTGAACCCTCGCGTGCAGCATCATGATCGTGATGGCCACAACGCCGAACCCCCAGAGAGGGATCAACAGGCGGCGGAAGCGGGCGACGAGGACCTTGCGGGAGGGCGAGTGATTGAGCGAGTGCGCCATCAATGAGCCGGCTACGAAGAACATCGCGGGCATCGAAGCGACGAGGTAGGAAAGCCAGGCAAAGCCGTACGTGTGCCACGCAAGCACGCGGATAATCGCTACCGCCCGTACGAAATCGAGGAAGAGGTTGCGCGCCGGTGCCGGCAAACCGTGCGGCTGCGCATCGCCCGTGGTAGCAACAGTGGGGTCTTGCACGGTGCCTCCCTGCCTACAACGTTACCGCTGGAACCTGCAGCGCAAAGCTGGCAACAGACCGTAGAAAGCGGCCCATTCGGACGCACGGTGAAGGCGAGGTATGGGAAAGGGTCAAGAGACCCAACGAATATGGGCCGAACAGATTCGTTACGCGGATGTTTCCGCTGCTACCATAAGAGAAGAGTTCGCTTGGAACGAGGATTGAACCTATCGCACGTCTCCTTTTCGCCGTATTTCTGATTGGTGGCGCGGTCTTGTTCTCGCTGAGTTGCAGCCCGGTGGGTAAGGCTGAGCGCGTCCCGGCGGTGTCTGGTTTGTCTTCCGTGGCAGGAGCGGTGTCCAGCACGGAGTGGGACGATCCCGGCGGTCTTGCCGCTAGCGAGTTGCTTGGCTACAGCCCGGCACCGCGTCGGCGCGCGGCGGAAGCGCGCGCGCTTCGCGTGAACAAGGAGAGCGGCTGCGCAAAGCCGATGCCGGCCGGCGTACAGGCTGGTAAGACGGCCCTCCGCACCCTCACTTCCGGCGATCTCAAACGAACCTACCGGTTGCACATGCCAACCAGGGCAACTACCACTACGCCGGTGCCCATTCTCCTCAACTTCCACGGCCGCACCGGGACCGGGATCGAGCAGGAGAGCTATTCAGGGCTCGTCCCGATCAGTGACCGCGAGACGTTCATCCTGGTCTCACCCGATGGCACCGGGACGCCACTCGGCTGGTCTGCCGGGGCGACGCCAGCCAATGCGGTAGACGACGTGCAGTTCGTCAACAATCTCCTGGACACGCTCGAGCGGGAGTTCTGCATTGACACCGCGCGCGTGTACGCGACGGGCTTTTCGAACGGTGCCTTCATGGCATCGAAGCTGGCCTGCACGATGCCTGACCGCATAGCCGCAATCGCCGTCGTGGGTGGCATCCACTACGTTCCGGAGGGCTGCCCCGGCCGAGTGCCTGTGCTGGCCATCCATGGCAACCAGGATGACGTCGTGCCGATGGGCGGTGGGACGGTGCGGGCCTGGCACTACCCGGGCGTCCCGGAGGCAATGGACGAATGGTCCGCGACGAACGGCTGTCTCGCCACCACCACGAACACCGAACTGGCGCAGGGAGTTGCCCTGCAGTTTTACGACGGCTGTGCCGCGACGACGGAGCTGATAGTCCTCGACCGGGCCAAGCACGTCTGGCCGGGCGCCTCGGGACCGAGCGCTGCAGAGCCTGCGGAACGCATTGCAGGTGCAGAATTGGTGTGGTCCTTCCTGGCAACGGCGAAGCATCCTTCTTAGATCCGTCCCCGGCGGTCAGGCAGCAGCGACACCGTTGTCGCAGCTAAAACGGCGGACAACAAACGGCCGATCGACCCTGCAGGATGGGAGCTTTGGCCCTTGTCGCTACCCGGTGGCGGGCGGCGTGAAGCAGAGCACGTTCATTGCGGGCATGCTAATCTCGGCGCTCCATCTCACGGATTAACGGCGCGTTAACGACGCTCCGGAGAGATGGTCGCAGGAGTAGCCCGTTGACCAGTACCGAGACGCATGCATCCGCGAGCGACTTCCCGATCCATTGGGAGAACCCTTCCGATGAGCAAGCGTTCTGGTTCCAGGACGTGATGCACAGCCCTCAGCCCTTCACGCCGTTGACGGCGACGTTGTTCCAGCCGGCGTTCTCGGAGGGGGCCAGCAGGGCGATCGCCCGACTTTCGATGCCAATTTCCGGCTTGAGAGTGTCGATCCAGAACGGTTACCTCTACCTTGGCCCCGTCGTCGTGATGGGTACGCCTGAAGAGCTCGGCGCGCGGTTCGGCGAGATGCAACGGCTAACGATGGAGCTTGCCCCAACCGCGCACAAAGACTGGCTGGAGACCTTCGAGCCGCGGGTCACTGAACGCGCACGCCACATTCTCGCGTTCGATTACGAAAACAGCTCGATCCCCGAGGTGGCGCGCTTCGCAAGGACACTGTACGCAGAACTGGTCGATGTTTGGGACATTCACATGCGCGTGAACATCCCGACCATGAACGTCGTCTTCGGCTTCGAGGAATTCCTCACCGCGACTCTTGGCGATGACGCCGTGGGCCAATCACGGCTCCTCCTCCAAGGATTTGATAGCAAATCCATCCAGACCGGGCGGGCACTTTGGGAACTGAGCCGCTGGGTCCGCGGCGTAGCGGGGCTCGACGACGTCGTACTCGGGGGTCGTGTCCGGGGGGGAGCGATTGAACTGCGTGACCATCCCCAGGCTGATGCATTCCGCCAGCGTTTCGACGCGTTCCTTGAGACCCATGGCTGGCGATCGGATGTCTTTTTCGAAGTTGCCTCAAAGTCCTGGCGGGAGGATCCATCAACGCCACTGACGCAGATGAAGGCGTATCTCGGCCGGGACGATGCCCAGGATCCGTTCCTCGCTCATGCCCGCCAGGCGGCGGAGCGGGATTCTCTTGTCGCTGAGATGGCCGCGCGCCTCCCGGCGGAAGCGCGCCCCCAGTTCCACCACATGTTGCACATGGCCCAGCAGTACGTCCCAATCGCCGAAGACCACAACTTCACGATCGACCAGGGCTTCACGACCGTGATTCGCCATGCGTTCCTCGAACTCGGGCGGAAGCTCGCCGAGGAGGGCCGGTTGGCGGACCCGGAAGACGTGTGCTACCTCACGTTCGC